>CASEVQ010000030.1 GCA_949291455.1 uncultured bacterium | reverse complement strand
TAATTTGTAAATATTTACAAATTATTTTGACTTATGATTACTTTGATTAACTACATTTATAATTCTATCATACATTTCTGGGTCATTTTCTTTTGTTTTAGACCTTTCGATACCATCAACAAAGAATTTTTTATATATTTCTGCTACAGCATCAAAAGACATGCCGGCATATTTTCCGGTTGGCTCATATTTCCCGTTTTCAAAAACTGCTATTGGTTTAGAAGAAAGTATTTGTAATTCTTCTGGATATTCAGTGTGTACAGCGCAAGCCGTGCTTTTAATTTTACCTTGCCTATTCTGTTTTTCCTCACGTTCAACTAGATAAGCTACTCCTAAGTTTTGTGGATATCTATAAGCGAATTTTGCTTCAGCATTTTCATAAAATCTAGGTAGTTGAGGTCCCATCATACCAATGCCAAAAGTAGGCTTAAAATTTGTTAATACTTGTCTTTTTAGGTTTCCAGAGAAAGTTCTACTACTAAATGGGAATGTATCTGAGAAAGAACCATATGTGATTTGTATCCCATTTTCATCGTAAACTTTGTTTTCATATGCAGTTACTAAGTTTAAATCAAGATCTCTATTTTCTGGGTTAGGATTCTTATATAAAATCCCCAAACTATACTCTTCTGTAATATTTTCTCCATCTAATGATATTGTAGTAGACATTACAGTGTCTTTGTCTTGACCATAAGTTTTATTTTTTCCTTCATCTGTTATTATAATGTTTTTTCCGTCTTCAGAAACAGAAATGCTATGATTTAATCTGTCCCTCATTGTAAATTGATTAACATAGGAACAAGCTTTTTCAAATAAACTTATAAATTTTGGATTATATAGCAATTTAGGATCTACTTTTGATTTTATTTTTTCAAATTCTTGTTCTATTTCTTTAGCCATTTTTTCCATATATTCATCTCCTTATATTTGTATTATAGCATTTTAAAATACAAAATACAATTTTTGCAATAATTTTTTACTTTGTTCTTTACATTTTATATTTAATAAAAATATTTTTCATTGCTTTGTCTTTTTTCTATTGTGATTTTTCTAAATCATTTTAGTAAGAAATAAATAATAGACAAATTTAATAGTTATTTTTTTCAATATCTATTTTAACAACAACGCCATTTAAATCAAAAGACTCACAGCAATCATTTTTTTCAATTATATCTTTTGCTAAAATTTCATTTTTTATTAATTCTATAAAATCTTTTATTGAATTTTCAAATTCTTTATTTTTTGAGTAATATAAAATTATTCTATCAGAAATATCAAAATTTCTAGTTTTTCTTAATTGCTGTACTTTGCTTATTAACTCCCTAGCTATTCCTTCATTAATTAAGCTTTCTGTTAAAGTAGTATCTAATACTATAAAATTATTTTTTTCATTTGATGCATTAAATCCTTCTTTAGAATTAATTCTTATATCAACCATATCACTAGTTATTTCATACTTTGTGTTATCAATATTAATATTTATAGAACTTCCGTTTTTTAATCTAATAATTTTTTCTTGCTCAGTCTTTTCTAATTCAACAGATAATTTTTTCATATTTGAACCAAAAATTGGCCCACAAATTTTAAAATTAGGTTTTATTATAAATGTCATATATTCACTTAAATTATCAGTAAATTCTATTTCTTTTACATTTAGTTCTTCTTGAATTAAAATTTTCAATTCTTTTATAATAGGCTCTACTTTTGAGTCTAAAATAACCTTTGCTATTGGTTGTCTTACTTTAATTTTAGCTTCTTCTCTAGCATTTCTTCCTAAAGAAATTAAATCTCTAACTAAATCCATTTTTTCTTCTATTTCTTTATTTACTAACTTTTTATTATATTCTGGATAATCAGCAAGATGTACAGATTCATTGCTAGTCAAGTTAGTGTAAATCTCTTCTGAAGTAAATGGAACAATTGGAGCAATTAATTTGCATATACCTACTAAAACTTCATAAGTTGTCTGATATACTGCTTTTTTGCTATTATCAAGTTTACTTCCCCAGAATCTTCTTCTATTTCTTCTAATGTACCAATTTGATAAATCTTCATTAACAAAGAAGTTTATATATTTAACTACTTTATTAAGATCGTATTCTTCCATAGCATTAGTAACATTTTTTATCAGATTATTATATTTTGAAATTAACCATTTATCAATTTCTTCTAAATCATTATACTTTACTTTAAACTTAGTTGGATCCACTTTATCTGCATTTGCATACATTTGAAAAAAAGTATATGTATTTTTTAACGTATTGAAAAATTTTGCTTGTACTTCTTTTATTCCTTCTTCATCAAATTTTAATGGCGTCCATACAGGTGAAACTGATAACATATACCATCTTGTTGGATCAGCTCCATATTTTTCAATTGTAGAAAATGGCTCCACTGCATTTCCTTTTGATTTATGCATTTTTTGACCATATTTATCTAATAATAAATCATTTACTAAAACATTTTTATATGGACTTTTTCCCATCACAAATGTAGATATGACTAATAGTGAATAGAACCATCCTCTAGTTTGATCGATTCCTTCACTTATAAAGTCAGCAGGAAATTGGCTTTCAAATAATTCTTTATTTTCAAATGGGTAATGATATTGAGCAAATGGCATGCTCCCTGAATCAAACCAGCAATCTATTACGTCACTTACACGTTTCATTTCTTTTCCACATATTGGACATTTTATATGAATATTATCAACATATGGTCTATGCAAATCGATATTTTTGTCAATTTTTTCTATTGATTTTTCTACTAATTCATTTATTGAACCAATCATTTCATCATGTCCACAAGAGCATCGCCATAGAGGAATTGGAGTTCCCCAATATCTATTCCTAGAAATTGCCCAATCATTCATATTTTCTAACCAGTTGCCGAATCTTTTTTCTCCAACGTATGATGGGAACCAATTTACTTTTTTATTTTCTTCAATAATTTTATCTTTATATGCCGTTGTCTTTATATATAGACTAGGTTTAGAGTAATAAACTAATGGTGTGTGGCATCGCCAACAATGAGGATAATTATGTTCCATTTTTTGCTTTTTAAATAATTTATCTTCTCTTGCTAAATATTTTATTATATCTATTTCTAGTTCTTTTTCTACAACTAATCTTCCCTTCCAAGGTCCTTCTGTATAGCAACCATTTTCATCAACGGGATTTAATATAGGTAAGTCATATTTCAAACCCACTTCGTAGTCGTCTTGTCCAAAAGCTGGTGCTATATGGACAATACCTGTTCCATCTTCCATAGTTACATAATCAGCACAAGTAATATAAAATGCTTTTTTGTTTACAGTTAATATTGGTAAAAATTGTTCATATTCTTTGTACTCTAAATCCTTTCCTAAATAAGTTTCAACAACTTTGTAATCATCACCTAATACTTTATTGGCAAGTTTTTTAGCTACGATAAAATTGTATCCTTTAGACAAGCATTTTATATATTCTTCATTAGGATTTACACATGCTGCAACATTTGCTAAAAGAGTCCAAGGAGTAGTTGTCCAAATTAACAAATAGGTATTTTCTTCTTCTTTTAATTTAAATGGTACTGTTACTGTATTAACACTTATTTCTTCGTATCCTTGAGCTACTTCATGAGAAGCTAATCCTGTTCCACATCTAGGACAGTATGGAAGTATCTTTAGTCCATCATATATGTATCCTTCATCAAAGAATTTTTTTAATATCCACCATTCTGTTTCAATATAACTATTTTCGTAAGTGATATACGGATGCTCTAAATCAATAAATTGTCCCATTTTGATTGTAAAGTCTTTAAATGCTTTTTCATTTTTCCAAACACTTTCACGGCATTTTTTATTAAACTTTTCTATACCATATTTTTCTATATCATTTTTACCTTGAAAACCTAGTTCCTTTTCTACTTGTACTTCAACAGGTAGTCCATGAGTATCCCATCCTACTTTTCTTAAAACTTTATATCCTTTCATTGTTTTATACTTACAAAAAACATCTTTCAATAATTTTGCTAGCATATGGTGAATTCCGGGCATACCATTAGCAGTTGCTGGTCCATCATAAAAAACAAATTCTTTATTATTTTCTCTATTGGCTATTGTTTTTTCTAAAATATTCATTTTTTGCCAGTTAGTACTAATTTCTTCTTCAACTAATGAATTTTTTTCTTTTTTTAGCTCTTTAAATTGCATTTTACTTACCTCCTAAATAACTAAATTTATCCTTTATGGTTATATCTTAATATTTTTCTTGGTATTTTTTCTGTTTTATTTATTTTTAATCTTGTGGTATGGTTAGTTCTTTTGCATACTAATCTTATACCATTATAAACTTTTGGCCATTCTCTAAAAGCTCCTATTCTTAAATCTGTTATTATTAATTTTTTCATATTATTTATTATTCCTTTCTATGTTTATTTAGCATATATAATTAGTGTCAAAAAGAAAAAAACGATATACTTCAAAGGACGAAAATATACCGTGTTACCACCTTAATTCATAATTATTATTATGCACTTATTAACTATAACGCGTTACCGTTTTTATCTTATCCATAAAACTCATCAAAAGTGATTTTAATTAAATTATCATTTCTGTTTTTCACCATCCACAGAATCTCTATTGTGAATCATTTAATTACGTCTTTGTCATTTGATTTTAATATATATGCATAGCTGAAATATAACATATATTAATTATGATTGCAACTTTTTTTACAATTATATTATTTTTTTCTTATTGCAAGAATATGTTGTTGTTTTTTATCATTGTTAATTTTTCTGAAACATTTAGCAATAATATCCTCATTAATAGAATTGTTTGGATAATCTGATAGATATTCTTTGCTTTCAATTTTGTTATGAAACATATAATTAAGTTCTTCTAAAGTTTCCTCATCCATAAGTATAAAAGCCGCACGTAAAAAACATTGTTTTGATATTAATTCAGCTTTATTTTTGGGATTAGAGTAATTGTTACTATCCATACTAAGTATTCTTATAATTTGTGATAAAGCAAATCGAGTTCCATAATCATCTTTTGCCATTTTATATTCTTCTTCGCTCACTGAAAAAATATTGGCAGTTATACTTGACTCTAAACATAAAGTATCAGGTACTTCAAATTTTGAGTTAATTAGACCATCTTCAATGCTAGAAATACTATACGAAAGATTATATTTAACTGATAATAAATAAGGAAGTACTTCTTTATCTTGACTTTCTGTACAGTATTGTTGTAATAAGAACAAATAAGTATTTATAAAATCTCTTTCGATGCTCTTATCTAGTTCATTTTTTATAAGCATTTTTTGTAATAGTTCTTTTTCTGATTCGTCCAAATATTTTTCTAGTGTTTGTAAAATAATGGATTTTTCTTTATACATTAAATGTAATTTATTAAAAATTCTAGTATTAGCTCTATCACTACAATTTTGACTAGTTACATTTTTATAATTATCAGAATTATTTTCAGACATTTTTTCCTTTATAAAATCTAGTGTTGTTGCAATATGATTCTCATTATTTAGAAATTTATTTTGTAATAACTCATTTTCTGTTTCAATACTTATTTTTAAATATTCAATTGTTCTTTTGTATTCTTCAGTTTCTTTCTTGCCATTAATTTCAAGATTAAACAATTTTATATATAACGTTTCAATGGAAATAGCTATTTGCATTATAAGTGCAATATCTTCTTTTTCTAAATTATTATCCATATTTCCCCCAAACTACTAACACTAAAATTAATTGGTATTATTTTACTCTATTTTTATAAAAATTTCAAGCAATAATTTTTTACGTATATTTATATTTTTTTAATTAAAATTTTTTATTTAAATCTAGAATGGATATTAATAAATATAATTATAAGGTATTATTTCATACTGCAAGATATGTTATTTTATAAAAAAAATCCTAGTGTTACAATTTATAAAATATGTAAAACATACTAGGATTTTAATCTATATTTTTTATTTTAAAAAACCGTTTATTATTTTTTCTTCTGCTTCTTTAGCTGTTAGTCCTAATGACATTAGTTTGATAAACTGATCACCAGCAATTTTACCAATACTTGCTTCGTGTATTAAATTTGCATCAATATTTTTAGCAAAAATTTCTGGTATAGACTTAACTTGACCATTATCTTTAATGATAGCATCGCATTCAACATGCCCATAACATAATGAATGTCCAATAAGATTAGAAATAAATTCTTGATAAGAATTATCTTCTGCTACAGATCTAGAAGTAACATGTACACTTGAGTTAGAGCCTAGAAGGTCAACTAAAAATTCTGTTTTAGCATATTGATTATTAGTAGTAAGAATTTTTTCATTTATGACCAAAGTAGCATTGTCATATAATGTTGCCTTTGTTTTTCTTAACGTATTATCTACTCCTTTTAGTTGTGTAGAATCAATTAACATATAAGAATTTTTTTTCATAGTTATCTCTGTTGTAGGATTAAGTATTTTTTTTGCAGTACCATTTCCTTCACCATAATGTTTTTCAATATACTTTACTTTGGAATTTTCTTCTAAGAAAAATCTATGTATTCCATCATGTTCTGAATTATTACATGAATCATTATGGATTGCACAACCAGAAATAATTGTAACATTTGAATTTTTTCCAATATGAAAATCATTATATACTGTATCATTAAGTCCACTTTCTGTAATAATAACAGGAATATTAATAATACCAAATAAAGTATCATCTTTAACATATATATCAATTCCTGTACCATCTTCTTTTGGTTCTATGTTTATGTATTGACTTACTTTTCTATCAACACATTTTCCATTTTTTCTAATGTTATAGGCATCCACTTTATTAAATTTTTCTGGTATTACTTTTTCTAATAAAGCTGTATCACTATTATTCATTGAAGCCATCTCCTAAACAACATCTTTTTACATTTAAAACACTAGAAACGAAATCATCTTTAGTTGTAATTTTTGTAATTTTACCAGAATCCATCAAAATAATAATATCGGAAATATTTAATATTCTTTCTTGATGAGAAATAACTAGCGAAGTACTTTCAAAATTCTCATGTAATTCTTTAAATACTTTAATTAAATTTTTAAAACTCCATAAGTCAATACCTGCTTCTGGTTCATCAAAAATAGCAAATTCTGGTTTTTTTGCTAAAATTGTTGCTATTTCAATTCTTTTTAATTCACCACCTGATAATGACTTATTAATTTCTCTATCTACATATTCTAAAGCACATAATCCAACTTTAGACAATATATTGCATGCTTCTTCTCTAGTAAGATTAGTTTTTGAAGCAATGCTTAATAAATCATAGACAGTTATTCCCTTAAAATATATTGGTTGTTGAAAAGCAAAGCCTATTCCTAATTTAGCTCTTTCATCAATAGCCATATTTGTAATATCTTTACCATTAAAAATAACTTTTCCAGTATCTGGTTTTTCTATTCCCATAATAATCTTAGCTAATGTTGATTTTCCACTACCATTTGGTCCAGTAATTACATAAAATTTACCATTATCTAACTTCAAATTAATATTGTCTAAAATTTTTTTATTTTCTCTAGAGAAACAAATATTTTTTAATTCTAACACTTCAATCATTCCTTCTAATATTACTTTTTCTATATTTAAATAAATATGATGATCTATGTCAACCACTGCCTTGAATTTTGTCTATTTTTCTACTTTATCAGCAATAATTTTTCTAAAAATTTGTCTTAAAAATCTTTTTATCTAAAATATCTTCATAAACCATTTGCAATTCTCTTAAAGTAAAATATTCTGACATCATGTTAAATAAAAAATCTGTATATTCAATTTTATTTTTTAATCTTTTACTATAACTATATGGATAATCAAAAGCTGGCTTATCATTTTTAATTATTTTACTTTATACTTATACCTATCTGTGGTTTTCTCTTTTAATATTTTATTAATTTTAAATTTTATTGTCTCTTTACCATTATCAATTGTTAATAATTTTTTTCATCTATTCTGATAATGCCTTCTAGAAATGTTCTATTTATCCTTAAATGGATAATTATTTCTTCTAACAAGCAATACTCTAGAATGCTTTTTGTTAAGTTTTCGATAATTGTTACTTACTTCATCTAATGCAATAAAAATTAAAATATCAGTAGTTATTGATAACTTTTAAAATTCACTTAAATCATAGGCTTTTAAAAATTCTTCATCACAATTAAAATCCATAATAACTCTTTTAATTAGATAAAATAGATAATAGCATTTTTTCTATCTCTTTAACAATATATTTTTTATTTTTTATGCGACTTTTAGCAATGGTTTTTAAAACATTATCATAATATACATCATCATCTTTATCATATATGCTTATGTAAATAGTATCATCACTTTCAGTATAATTATTTAAATCTGGCTTATTGATTTTTCCTGTAACACCAATTCCATAGTTTGAATTAGTAAAAAGAGAAATTTTCTTTGCCATGTCACGTGCTACTTCTATACTATAAACAGTATATTTTTCAATTGTTTCTTTATCGACTCCCATTTTTATTTTAAATTCATTTGAATAAGTAACCGCAGAAAAATTTAACACCATACTAGCATCTGGAATATCGGTAATTGAACTTGCTACTAAACCTCCAGTGCATGATTCCATAGTACTTATTTTTTTATTTTTCTTTTTTAATATTTTTACTATTTTTTTCATATATTCTCCTTCAACAAAGAATTTAATTATTAATATTGTATCATATTTTAATAGTTTATAAAAATTAATTATTTACTGTAGAAATATTTGATTGTCGCATTGCAATTGATATGATAACATTATATAAAAAAAATAAATTCGATAAAATATTAATTGAACAAAAAATTTTATAATTTTTTAAAATTTTATTATTTTGAAGATTTAAAAGACAAAGCAAAATTATACTTAAAAAGAGAAAATAATAAATTAACTCAATTTTCTTGAATTAATTTTATATTTTTTGTTTCACATCATTTTCAATTATACATTTTCTAATAATTTGCTAAAAATTAAGAATAAAAAATATCAATTGTCTTTTTCAATTGATATTGAGTAAATTTTTATTTATTATAATAAAAATTAACATCAACGTTTCCATTTATACCAGGGATTTCTCCAACGTTTGTAAATTGCCACATTGTTTTATTTCCTTGATAAGTTGTATTTTCTGTATAATGTGCTAACCATACGTCATGTTTTAAATCCCAAACGTTTTCTAAATAGTTTTTACTACTATACAATATTGTCTTATAATTTTCAGTTTTAATTTTTTCTAAGAAGGTATTTGCTAATAAATTTAGCTCATAAAAATTAATATTAAATTCTTTAAATAAAGACCAACATTCCCAATCGAACGCTATAGGTAAATCTATTTCATAATCTTTTAATGTATCAATAACCCATAATGCTTGTTCAAAAGCTTCTTTTTCATCTCTTGCATAAGAAAAATAATAAACTCCTACTTCTATACCGTTTTCTTTTGCTTCTTTAATATTTTTTTCAAAATAAGAATCAATCTTTGATTCTTTACCAATATCTATTTGCGTGCCTAACCTTATCATTGCAAAATTAATTCCACTTTCTTTTACTTTTTGCCAATCAATATCTCCTTGCCACTTTGAAACATCTATCATTAACGATGCATTTTCTGGTAATCTACTTTTTATTTCTGCAAAAGTTATTTTATTTTTTTTAGAACTTGAAATACTTTCTTCTATTACTTTTAATGTAAATGGATATTCACTAATATTTCCACTTTCATCTTCTACTTTATAAATTAATTGATATTCGTTAGGTTTATTAATATCATATTCACCAACTATACTACTTGTAGGATTTTTAGTATAATTGTCACCATAAAATATTACATCCTCTAAATTGAAATTAGTGCCAATAACATAAGTATAAGTTTTAGATACACTAGCATATGGTTTTACATTATCAACTATTTCAATATCAAAATTTCCTTTATATTTTTTATCATTTATATAATATTCAAATTCAATATTTTCTTTACCAATTTTAGTTGTATCTATTTTATAATCTTCAATTAATGTTCCATTTTTTACTGAAACTAAATCACTTAACATAATGGATGAATATACTTCTATTTCTTTATCTTCGAAAATTTTATAATCTTTTGAATTGTTATTAATTACTTTGAATAATATAAATAATAAAACAAATAGTACAATAATAATTAATAATATAATTTTTTTATTTTTCATAAATCCTCCTATATAAAAAAAGAAGATATACATCTTTTTTATTTATTTATTATTAAATTAAATCTATTCACTACTCTTTCTTTACCAAATAATTTCATTATTTGATATAAATTAGGTGTCATAGAACATGATGTAAGAGCTACTCTTAAAACCATGCTTACATCTCCTACATGTCCTTTATAATTATCTGAATTCTCTTTATATTCTTTTACTTCTTTAGCATATCCTAGCTCATTAGACAATTCTTTTACTTTTTCAAACCATGTTTGTTCATCATCTTCATAATTATAATATTTATCAATATATATAGTTAAGATTTTTTTAATTTCTTCAATGTCATTAATTGTTTGAAATTGATAATTAATTTCTTTGTTAAAAAATTCATCAAACATATACCAAGTATAATTTTTTATATCAGAAAAACTTGTATAATCTTTTCTTGGTTTTTTTATTGTACGCTCAATATTAAACATTGATATACTATAGTCTTTATATTTTTTTAATATATTATAAAATTCTTTATCGAATTCTTCTGTGTATTTTAATGCTCTATTATATACTTCTTCTGCTGATAATCTACTAATGTAATTTCTGGAAATATTAATTAATTTTTCAAGATCAAAAAGAGAACCACTAGCACTCATTTTATTAAAGCTAAATTTAAAATCATTAATTGATGCAGTTGGATTTTGGTTAAGCCATTCTTCAAAATTAGAGTTCCCAATAGTCATAAGATATAATTTAACGGCTTCAACTGGTATTCCTTTTTCATGATAATAACTAACAGCTGCTTCTTTATCTTTACGTTTAGATAGTTTTCTTTTAGCACCAGTTTCTTCATCTATTTTCATAACTAAGCCAAGATGGGCATATTTAGGTAATTCAAATCCTAATATGTTAAATAGTTGTATATGTACAGGCACTGATGATAACCATTCTTCTCCTCTTAAAACATGTGTAGTTCTCATTAAGTGATCATCAATAGCATGGGCAAAATGATATATAGGAAGTCCATCACTTTTTATTAAAACAACATCCAAATCATTTTCTGGAAAGATTATTTTTCCTCTTACTAAATCATTAAACACAATTTTATTTTCATAGTTACCTGGTGACTTAAGTCTAATTATATAAGGTTCTTTATTTTTTATTCTTCTAGCACGTTCTTCGTTAGATAAATCGCGACATTTAGCAAAAGAACCATAATAACCGATTCTTTCCTTATTTAACTCTTGTAAATTTCTTGTTTCATCAAGTTCTTCTGGAGTACAAAAGCATGGATATGCTAATCCTTTTTCAATTAAGCTTTTAGCAAAACATTCATATATTTCTTTTCTTTCACTTTGAATATAAGGTCCATAATTACCTATTTGCTCATGTTCTCCAATAACACCTTCATCTATTTTTATATCAAAGTTTTTAAGATCATTTACTATACCTTGAATACCATTTTCAACACTTCTTTTTTGATCAGTATCTTCAATACGTAAATAAAAAACACCATCTGTTTCATCAGGTATCTTTCTTTCTATCAATGTAGTAAGTAAACTTCCCATATGAACAAAACCTGTAGGAGATGGTGCAAATCTAGACACAACTGCACCTTCTTTTAAATTTCTCTTAGGATACATTTTTTCATAATCTTCTACAGTTTTATTAATATTAGGATAAATTAAATCTGCTAATTCTTTATTTGTCATAAGAAAACCTACTTTCTACTAAAATCAAATTGGCTGCCCCAGCTAGATTCGAACTAGCGCATAATAGATTCAGAGTCTACCGCCTTACCACTTGGCTATGGGGCAATGAACATATATATATAATATATGTTTTTTATATTTTTTTCAATAAAATATTTAATTAAAACTAATTTTTTATTTTTTAGTAAATTAAAATAGTAAATTCTCGATTAGTTGATTTAAGAGAATTTAATTTTATAATAAATATCGTTTCATTTGTCATGAAAGGAGTTTATTATAAAA
>CASEVQ010000029.1 GCA_949291455.1 uncultured bacterium | reverse complement strand
ATATTGTATTATAACAGAAATTAAAATTTTATATTGTTTTCATATAAAAAATAAAAATATTCTATAAGATTTAATAAATAAAAAATGATGCATTTGCATCACTTAATATAAATATTATTTTCAAGCTTTTGATAATACATCATTACAATTATATAAAAATAAATTTTTCTATTTTTTAAACTGTGAATTATAAAGCTCAGCATAGAAGCCATTCTTATTCATTAATTCTTTATGATTTCCTTGCTCGATTATATTACCATCCTTCATAACCAATATTAAATCAGCATTCTTAATAGTTGATAATCTATGAGCAATTATAAAAGATGTTCTTCCTTCTGTTAATTTATCCATTGCTTTTTGAACAAGTTCTTCTGTACGAGTATCAACTGAAGAAGTCGCTTCATCAAGAATTAAAAATGGTGCATCTTTTATCATACCGCGTGCTATAGTTAATAATTGTTTTTGTCCTGCTGAAATACTATCATTATCAGTTAATACATAATCTAACCCTTTAGGTAATGACTTAACAAAATGATCAACTCCAACTACTTCTAATGCTTGCATAATTTCTTCATCAGTAACATTTTCTTTATTATACTTGATATTATCTCTAATAGTACCTTCAAATAACCAAGTATCTTGTAAAACCATTATAAATAAATCATGAACGTTTTCCCTTGATAGTTCTCTAATTGATTCACCATCAATCATAATATCCCCAGAATTTATTTCATAAAATTTCATTAATAAATTTACCATTGTTGTCTTACCAGCACCAGTAGGTCCAACTATTGCAATTTTTTCTCCTGGCTTAACATTACAACAAAAGTCTTGAATAATAATTCTATCGTTATTATATCCAAACTTAACATGATCAAAAACTATATTTCCTTTTACTTTAGATTTATGAAGACTTTTTTTAATATTTTTTTCATCATCCATTTCTTTTTCTTCAATAAATTCAAAAACTCTTTCACTTGCAGCTGCCGTCGACTGTAAATTTGTCATAGCTTGAGCTATTTGCGTAAGAGGATTAGTAAACAATCTAACATATATCATAAAAGCAACTATAACACCAAAAGAAATTTCATTGTTCATAACCAGAATTGCACCAACAACACAAACTGCCAAATAACTAAAATTACCAACAAAGGACATTATCGGTTGCATCATTCCAGACAAAAATTGACTTTTTCTATTACACTCATAAACTTTTTCATTAAGCTTATCAAACTTTTCTAGAGATTCTTCCTCACCATTATAAGCTTTAACAACATTATGATTAGTATATATTTCTTCAATATGTCCATTAAGTTTACCTAACTCTATCTGCCTTAAAGTAAAATACTTCTGTGACTTAGCAAGAATTATAAACATAAATACAAATCCAATTGTCGAAGCAACAATACCTGTTATTGCCATAATCCAATTCGTAGCAAACATCATAATAATTGACCCCAAGAAAAGTGTAATTGCACTAACTAAACTCCCTAAGCTTTGATGCATAGTAACACCAATAGTGTCTACATCATTAGTAACTCTCGAAAGTATATCACCATAACTATTGTTATCAAAATATTTAAGAGGCAATCTATTTATTTTAATAGAAATTCGACTACGTAAATTTTTTGCAAAATTATTAGCTACATTAGTCATAATGAGAGTTTGAATATAATTAAAAATTGCACTAACTAAATATAAAGTAACTAAAAATACTGAAATAGATTTAACTTTTTCAAAATTAATACCAGTAATAAGACCTTCCTTTATAATATCAGTTAAATCACTTAATTTATTTGGTCCAATAATTGATAAAATAGAACTAACAACTGCTAAAATTAAAGCAATGACTATAAGAGGTTTAAATTTATCCAAATATAAAATCAGCTTTTTTATAGCATTTTTTAAATCTTTTGGTTTCTCAGCAATCCTAGAACCGGGTCCATGATTTCGAGGTTTACTCTTATATTCATCATTACTCATTTTCTAACTCCTCCTTTGATAATTGTGAATAAGCTATTTCTTTATATATTGAACATTTCTTTAGTAATTCTTTATGAGTACCTATTCCAACACAATTACCATGATCCAATACAATTATTTTATCAGCATTAATAATTGTACCTATTCTTTGAGCTACTATTAAACAAGTAGCATTTTTAGTATATTTTTTTAATTCATTACGAAGAATATAATCAGTTTTATAATCAAGAGCTGAAAAACTATCATCAAAAATATAAATTTCAGGATCTTTAGCAATTGCTCTTGCTATAGCTAAACGTTGCTTTTGTCCACCAGAAACATTAGTTCCACCACGAGCAATATTAGAATCATAGGTGTTAGACATTTTTTCAACAAAATCCTTAGCTTGAGCAACTCTAACTGCTTCTTTTATTTTATCCAAAGAAGCCTTTTCTTTTCCATTATCCCCATAAGAAACATTATACTTAACACTACCATTAAACATAACAGCTTTTTGAGGAACATAACCAAGTTTATTATGCAAAATATTTAATTTGTAATCTTTAACATTAACACCATCTACTAATACTTCACCTTCTGTTGCATCATAAAATCTTGGAACAAGATTTATAAGAGTTGATTTTCCGCTACCAGTAGAACCAATAAAGGCTACAGTTTCCCCTTCCCTTGCAACAAAAGAAATATCTTTCAACACATATTCTTCAGAATCAGGATATCTAAAAGAAACATTTCTAAATTCTACTTCACCTTTTATATAATTTTCTTCTTCTACATCACCATCATTAATTGTAGAAAAAGTTTCAATAACTTCATTTATACGATCGGCAGATACACTTGCACGTGGGTACATAATAAATATCATAGCAAGCATCAAAAATGACATAATAACTTGCATTGCATAACTTGTAAATACTACCATATCACTAAAAATAGATATCTTATCTGGAAAACCTGCTGCATTAATCAAATATGTTCCAACAAAATAAATAGCAAGTGTAATGCAATTCATAATTAAATACATAACTGGTTGCATAATCCCCATCATACTTTGATTAAATAATTGTGTTTTTGTAAGCTTAATATTACCTTCTTCAAATTTATTTTCTTGATATTTTTCAGCATTAAAAGCTCGAATAACTCTAATACCTAATAAATTTTCACGTGTTAACCCATTTATATTATCAATAAGTTTTTGAACAATTTTAAATTTTGGTATAACTACTATCATTAACATTACAACCATTGTTAATAAAATAAGAACAGCAACACCAGTAATTGCGCTCCATTGCCAACTTTTATTAAGTATTTTAAAAATAGCCCATACTGCAGTAATAGGTGCTTTAATTAAAAGTTGTAATCCCATAGAAATAAGCATTTCAACATTAGTAATATCATTAGTAGTTCTAGTAATTAAACTACTAGTAGTAAACTTCTTAATTTCCTCCATACTAAAGCTTTGAACCTTCTCAAAAATTTTCTTTCTAATATTCTTAGAAAAAGTTGAAGAAAGAAGTGAAGCTAAATATCCAACTACTATTGCCGATAATAGACTTCCACCGGCACAAAGCAGCATATAACCGCCTTGTTCTAAAATACTATTAATTCCAGTATCACTTTGCTGTAACAAAGTTGTTATTTTCGACATATAATCTGGAAGTTTTAAATCTAACCATACTTGAAATGATATTAAAACCACACAAATTAATATAATTAAAATATCTTTTCTATTAAATTTTTTTAATAATTTAAACACATAATCATCCTTTCATTTTATTCATAACATTCTTAGCAATTTTATCAATAACTTTAAGATGGATTAAAAAATCTTTATCAGAAATACCATTTTTTAACAATAAAAAATATTCTTTTTGTACTTTTTTCAACTTATCAACAATATCATATGCAATAGAATCAATAAAAATATGCTGATATCTTTTATCAGTGTCACTATTAATAATCCTTATAAATCCTTTTTCATCTAAAGATTTTATAGCTTTAGAAACATAAGCTTTAGAAAAGCCTCGATAACAAACTGCATCTGTAGCATTAGAAAAATTAGGATTATTACTAAAAAAAAGTAAAACATGAGCTTCCTGTTTAGTAATACCACATTTCTGAGCTTCCTCTTCAATCATGATATCATATAACTCTTTCGACATTTTAATATAAAACAATATTTTAGAATTTTCTTTATCATTATTCATAAAATCACCATAGTTTCTACAGAAACTATCACAATAGTACTCTTATATGTTTTTTTTGTCAACAAAAAATATATAAAAACATAGCTTTAAAATAATTAACAATTAAATTTATTTATAATATACTTGTAAGCATCATCTAATATTTTTTTGTCAGACTCATATGTAAGTATATTTCTAGCACTAACATAGTCAGCCCAAAAAGCTTCTGAAATTTCTGCTTCTTGTATCTTAATAATTCCATATATTGGTTTTGCTATAAAATATATAACATTTTTAGTAACATTTTCATAAGGACAATAAGTATTAATTCTCTTAAAATTTGTATCTATACTTATTAAAATCCCTGTTTCTTCTAATACTTCTCTTATTGAAGTAGACTGTTCATTTTCTCCATTTTCAATATGACCTTTTGGAAAAGAAAAATGACCTAAAACATGCTTTACAATTAAAAATTTTATGTTATCATCAAGAAAATTATATACAATTGCACCACTAGAAAATTCTTTTTTCATTTAAAAATCACCGCTTCATAAATTAAAAAATAATTTAATTTCTTCCTTATTTTCATTAAAAATTTCACTTTCATCAAAAGATTTTACAAATTTTTTCTTATCATATTTAATAAATCTAGTTCGAATATTAATAATGTTCTTATCAAATTCCAAAATAGTATACGAAGTATATTCACTATTAGTACAACCACTACTGCCTATAAAAGAAAATAATCTTTTTCCAATATAAGTATTAAAAGGCTCTTTATTTTGAACGCAAAATAAATACTCATAATCAGACTTTTCCAATATATTATAAAAATCGTTTTGATATAGAACATCGTAATTAAAAAATGAATATTTACTTTTAGTATCATTATTTATAATAAAATTAGAAAATGAAAACAAATGTCCATCTTCAAGTATTTCATAACTAATTGCCAATGATTTTAAATAGCTTTTTTGACTGCTATCTAAAGATAAAAAAATACCTTTTTTATCTATTTTATTATCATCTTCAATAATCAAATATTCTTCATTCCCCATTAACAAAATTATTTTTGAATCAATAACAGTATTTAAACATTCAATAGAATTAGGTCCTTTGCCAATTAAATTACCAAGACAAATCACTTTATCAAAAGAATATTTATCAATATCTTTTAAAATACTATCTAATGCTTGATAATTACCATATATATTGCCAAAAATAGCTATCTTTTTCATCATAGTACTCCTTATTTTATATAGAACATTATAACATAAAAATAGTATAAAATTCAAAATATATAGCATAATATTTAATATGAAAAAATTTAAATTTATTGGTATTTTTTTAATTTTATTTTTATCTATTATTAGTCATTTTCTATATGATTTTTTTCCTAGTACCATTTTTAGTATTTTTTTTCCAGTAAACGAAAGTATATGGGAACACATGAAATTAATTATAACACCATCACTAATTTTTATGATTTTTGAATATTTCTTTTATAAAAGAAAAAAAATAAAATATAACAATTTATCATTATCCTATATTATTGCCATTATTTTAGGAATAATAATTTACTTAATTATATACTTACCAATCCATTATACTATTGGTCATAATTTAATAATTTCTATAATAATATTAATTATTGTTTATTCATTTATAGAGTTAACAAGTTACAAGTTAATAATAAAAGAAGAAATAAAAAATAATAAAATAATAAGTATATTTTTAATTGTAATAACCTATTTAATTTTCATAATATTAACATATTTCCCACCTAAAATAGATTTGTTTTATGATACTAAAAGTAATACCTATGGAATTTTAGAAAATAAAAAATAATTCAAAACAAAAATAATAGCATTAGCCAATGCTACTATTTTTTATTTAAAAAGGAAACTTCATATTACCATTACTAAATTGTTTCATCATTTTTTTCATTTGCTCAAATTGTGTTAAAAGCTTATTAACTTCTTGAACTGAAAGACCACAACCTTTAGCAATCCTTGTTTTTCTACTGGCTTTAATAATATCAGGATTATGTCTTTCTTTAGGGGTCATCGATAAAATAATTGCTTCAATATGTCCCAGTTGTTTTGGATCAATATTAACATTATTAAGCCCTAATTTAGAAGCACCTGGAATAAGTTTAAGAAGATTCTCTAGTGGTCCTAATTTTTTTATTTGTTTCATTTGAGTTAAAAAATCTTCTAAATCAAATTTCCCGCTTTGTAATTTTTTAGCTGCATTTTGAGCTTCTTTTTCATCAATTTCGGCTTGAACTTTCTCAACAAGTGATACAATATCTCCCATTCCTAAAATTCTTCCTGCCATTCGCTCTGGATCAAAATAATCAATACCATCCATCTTTTCTGAAGTTCCAATAAACTTAATAGGAACATTAGTAAGATGTCTCACTGAAAGTGCAACTCCACCTCTAGTATCACCATCAAGTTTAGTTAAAATTACACCAGTAAGAGGTAATTTATTATTAAAGCCCTCAATAACATTAATAGCATCTTGTCCCATCATTGAATCTATTACTAAGAGTATTTCTTGTGGATTAATATTAATTCTAATATTTTCTAGTTCATCCATCAAATTATCATCAATATGAAGTCTTCCTGCTGTATCAATTAAAACATAATCATAATTATTGGCTTTTGCATAATTTATAGCATTTTTAGCAATCTCTACTGGATCTTTCTTTCCCTCTTCGTATACTTCGATATTTAATTGTTTCCCAATTTGTTTTAATTGATCTATAGCAGCAGGTCTATAAACATCACAAGCAACTAAAAGAGGCTTTTTACTATGTTTTTTACGCAACAAATTAGATAATTTTCCAATCGCAGTCGTTTTACCACTACCTTGAAGTCCAACAAGCATCAATATTGAAGGATTACCAACTAAATTTAATGGCTTTTGTTCTCCTCCTAAAAGTGCAGTAAGCTCATCTTTTACAATTTTAACAAACAAATCCCCAGGTTTTAAACTTCGTTGTACTTCTTCTCCTAAAGCTTTTTCTTTAACATTATTAGTAAATTCTTTAACTACGGTGTAATTAACATCTGCCTCTAAAAGTGCAAGACGTATTTCACGCATCATATCACTTATATTATCTTCGTTAATTTTGCCATAGCCTTTTATTTTATGCAAAGCATTTTGTAATCTTTCTCCCAAACTCTCAAACATATTATCATCCCTATCTATTTATATTTCCCCAGAAACTTACAATATTACTATTATTACTAAGTGGTGTAGGATTTGGTAACTCTAACTTCACAATTGTTGGTACTTCAAAAGCACTACCAAAAGCAAGACAACTACCAGATTGTAACTCTTTTTGTTTATCAACAATATCTGCATTAATATTTGGAATAATTCTTCTTATATAATCCTCATCACAAGGGTGATTAGTCTTAAAAATCAAAAAATTAGAACACTGTGATATAACTGTATCAGAAAGCTCAACAGGACGTTGTGAAATAACTCCTAAAATTACACCATATTTTCTTCCTTCTTTTGCAACTCGTTCAAAAATATTATAACCTATCAAATAATGATCATTATCTTTTTTTATGTATCTGTGCGCTTCTTCAACAAAAATATGAAAAGGTACACTACCTCTTTTAGGAACAGTTTTTGAAAAATCAAAAATAAGTCTTGTCAATATTTTAGTAATAACAGATGCAATGGAATCATCCATATCATCTAAATTAATATTAATAATTTGACACTTCTTATTATCCTTGAAAAACAAATTACTCAAATACTGATCAGTATTAACTTTACTACCATAATCAAATATCTTACTATAAGGTCCAGTTACCAAAGAATGTAATCTAACTTTTATTGTAGCAGCATCAGCATAAGTATTCTCATTTCTATACCATCCTTCAGAAATCAAAGTAAAATCCAAAGCTTTTTCTAAATCAAGTAAACTATAAAAACACTGCCCACTAGGCTCATAATCATCAAATTTATCATTAACAAATGAAGAAACGTATTCAGTAAGTAAAATACTCTCTGTAAAAGTACCAAATTTATCAATGTTAAAACAATCTCTAAATTTTCTAGTATAACCAACACCTGTTAATACTGCTTCCAAATTAAAATTTGGTGTTGAACAATTTTCAACTATTGCAAAAATATCATTTTTCTTCTTTGCTGGAGCAGAATCACTAAACAAAACTGAAATAATTGCTTTAGCAATCAAATGATCTTTAAAAGCTGAAGCTATATTAGATGATTCTGAAAAAGCTTTTGTTAATTTAAGCATTCTCTCTATAATTGGCAATTGTGAATGTGAATTAGACATAAGCAAAAGTGCTAAATCAGAAGAATTTAGTAACCATAAAGGAATTCTTAAAGGTTCAATTTTATCATTTGTAATACCTGTGGAAAAAACACGATAATTATAATTAGGATCAATATTATTTAAATTACTTAACGCTTGAGAATATTCACCAGAAACATCAAACAAAATAAAATTTGCATTATAAGGGCGAAGATAATTATTAGAAAAAACATTCTGTATAAGTCGCGCAACACCACAAGACTTTCCACTACCACTATTTCCAAATATAGCAAAATGATTGCTAAAAAAATCATTAATATTAAAATAAACTGATTGCCCATTATAAAAAGGGCTAACTCCCAAAACCAAAGTATTTTCAGCTTGCTTTCCTAAAATAATAGAAATTTCTTCATCAGTAACAGGTCTTACTGAAGCATCAAGAAAAGGTTTTCTAATAATTCCTCTTTGTAATTTTCCTTCCTGAAATTCTCCAATAAATTTAATTTTAACATTTCCTTTATTAATTTCGAAAATTTCTCCTAATAAAGATTTATCCCTATCTTCGATAACAACATGCGAATTCAAAATACTGTTTTTTATCTCAATATCTTGATTCAATTCAACAAAAATACTATCTTCCCCAACAAAACATATCTTTCCAAACATAACACACACCTATAATAAACTTTTAACTTCCTCTAAAAGTTTATCTTCAACCTTTCCTTCTAATAATTTAATAATTCTTTTCTTTCTATTTAACAAATGTAATTCATCCTCAAATTCTTTCAACTTATCTTCGATAATTTTTAATTGATTATGTACAGCATTTCTACTAACTTTATAATTTTCAGCAACTTCACTAAGAGACAAATTATTAAAATAATAATCTTCAAAATACATCTTTTGCTTATCAGTAAGTAATTCTCTATAACAATCATATAAATTATTTAAATAAACAAATTTTTCCATAACTTTACATCATATCCTTAAACAATCCATATATGTATTTTTCAATATCGAAAACTTGTAAATCTTCTTTTCTCTCACCCAAACCAATAAATTTAACAGGTATTCCAATACTTTCTTTTATAGCCAAAACAATGCCACCCTTAGCAGTACCATCGAGTTTCGTAAGAACAATACCAGTTATATCAGTAATTTCTTTAAAAGCTTTAGCTTGAGAAATACCATTTTGTCCAGTAGTAGCATCAATTATTAACAAAGTCTCATGAGGCGCACCAGGAATAACTTTACCTATTACTTTATTTATTTTTTCTAACTCTTTCATTAAATTGACTTTATTTTGTAATCTACCAGCTGTATCAATCAAAACAATATCAACATTTTCTTTTATCGCTTTTTCTAATCCATCATAAATAACACTAGATGGATCAACACCTTCCTCTTTTCCAACAAACAAAGAATTTGTCCTTTCAGCCCATTCCTCTAACTGTTTTGTAGCACCTGCTCTAAAAGTATCTCCTGCAATCATCATAACTTTTTTATTCTCATCCTTAAACTTAGCAGCAATTTTAGCAATAGTTGTCGTCTTTCCAACTCCATTAACACCAACAAAAAGAATAACTATCGGTCCATCACTACTCAAATTAATTTTATTAACTATAACTTCATCATTAACATAAATAATAAATAACTCATCTACAATAACTTCTTTTAAATATTCTAAATCTTCAATTTTTTCATTTTTAACTCTTTTTCTAAGCCTATCCATAAAATCCATTACTGTATTTACACCAATATCAGCCATAATAAGGATTTCTTCTAATTCATCAAAATATTCATCCGTTATTTTACTATATTTATTAGTAAGATTAATAAGTTTTGAAACAAAATTATCTCTAGTTTTCGATAAACCTTTTTCATAAACCTTTACATTTTCTTTTTCAGTCAATAAGTCTTTTTTATCATCTAAACTTACATTTTTTTCTTCAATATTAAAATTTTCTTTTATCTCAAAATCATCATTTCTCTTAAAAATATTTTTTAATTTATTAAAAATTCCCATAACATCACCACAATAAGTATATCAAAAAAAAGATGATAATTCATCTTATTTTTTAAATTCTTTAACTACAACTTTTTCTCTATATAAAGCCTTGCTCAAAAGTTCCATATTAGGAAAATCAAATTCATCCAAAGTTTCTATATTATAGTTTTCATTACTATTAAAAGAATCAATAAACTCATTTTCCAACAAATAATCACTATTGATTACTTCATTATTTTTAGAATAATTATACAAAATAGCCATTTCACCATTAGTCGCATTATCTTGCCACATTGACAAACGATAAACAGTAAAATCCCCTTCTAAAACACCAGATATCAAATAATCACCGCATTTTAATTCTACTATTTTTTCGTTGTCTACAATTTTAACAAAAGATTCATATCTATCACATGATGTACTGTCATCAAAAGGATTAACAACTTCAATAGCATATTCATCATCTAACAAATAATCAAGATAATACGTATTATCAGATCTTGTATATCTATCTTTATATACAATAACCTTGTATGCAAAATTTTCAGCCTGTTTTTTTAGAGCAGAAAACTTACTATTATCCTTATTATCAGTTAAAGATTTAACACCAATAGCTATAAAAACAAGTAAAGCACATAAACAAATAATTATTTCAGCTTTTCCAAAGCCCTTTTCACTAATCAGTCTTTTCATACAATTCCATTACTCTCTCTTTTATATTTTTATCGATACGTGATATGGTCGAAACAGTAACTTCCAAAGATTTCTTATAGTTACCCTTATAAAATAAAATTTGAGCTTGATTTAGACCATTATCAATATTAATATCTTGACTGCGATAACGATTTCCATAAACAATAGAATATTCGGCAAGTTTAGCTGTCTTAATCATATCGTTAGTAGTATTATATAACTTTAAAACTAAATCACGAGCTGTATCAACTCTCGTATTTAAAATTTTAATAGCAATAGGCTTTTTTTCTAATTCCTTTATAATTTCCAAAATAGCCTCGTTTGCTTCTTGTAATTCTACAAAATAATTATTAGAAATTATTGGTAATTTATAACTCCTAATTCTAACTTTTGATTGTTTTAATAATTCTTGAATTTCATCTAATTGTTCTCTTGCCCTTACTTCATCATCATACATATTGCCAAGGTTTTTCAAAGACTCATCTAATTCATCTTCAATTACCTTTAACTCAGTCAAATAACTACTCAATGATTCATATGCTTCTGAATAAGGTATCTTTTTCTTACTCAAACTCTTAGTCATTAACTTATACTTATCATTTAAATCATTTAACTTTGTATTTACTAAATCTATTGTTTTAACATCATTATCAGTAAGATCATACATATTTTTAATATCATCTAATTGAGCATAAATATCACTAACAACATTAACCATTTTTTCAAGTCGTTTATCAAAAACTTCTTTATTATCATCGTATTCTCTCTTAGCTTTCTTTTCATATTCAAACTCATTAAATAATGATTCTAAATATTCAAGCATAGTCTTAAGTTCAAACATACAGTTTTCTAAATTTAAAACTTTTATTCTATCGATAATTTGATTAACATTTTTTAACGATTCCTCAACATTATATTCGATTTTCAAATGCTTTAAAGGATATTTTTTTGCCTTCATATCATCATATATTTCAGTAATTTGTTCTATTTTCTTAGGAATTAACTTATTAGCAAGCAACACAAGATCAGGAACTTCTTTAATAACAATACCCATATGTTCTATCATTACGTCAATTCCCTTAACAATATGAAATACTTCTTGATAATCACTAACTTCCATACAATCTTCAAAATCTTGAAATCTTTTTTCAATATTCTCAAATTGTAATTCTATTACATTAGCAATATCCTCATAATTAGATTTTTTATCCTCAAAACTAGCTTGCAATTCACGATATTTAGCTTTCAATTTAATAATAATGTTTCTATATTTTTCTTCACTAGAATTTAATTCTTTAATTTCTTCTAAAATTTGGTCTATTACCTCTTTAGCTTTATAAATAGCAAGCTCTGTCTTAGCAACTTTAGAAATATATTCTTTATATTTTTTTTTATCTAAATATATATCAAGATCAATAATCATATCGTTAATTTTAGGAATTATTTCATTTTTAACATTTTCAAAAGAATTAAGCCAAGCTTTATACTTTTCTTCCATTTTATCATTTTTAACAATTGTCTCTATTTTCGCAAGTTCAGAAATAACTGGAGCACTTTCAATTTCATTTTTCTTTCTATCTAATTCCTCTAATTCAACTTTAAATGAATTTGTTCTTCTTTTCTTTATTAAGCCAAGTACAACAAAAATAAGTACTAATGCAATAATTACATAAGAAATAATAATTAAAGAAAGATTATCCAAAATAACCACCTCAAATTCTCCTACAATAATACTTATAATAATATATTAACACAAAAACAATATAT
>CASEVQ010000028.1 GCA_949291455.1 uncultured bacterium | reverse complement strand
TAATCAATAAAAAATACACATTTTTCACTATAAAAACGTGCATTTAGTTATAAAATTGATTTTTTTCGCAATCGCGAGAATTATCTTTTTAATTCAACGAAAAATTATGTAACATTATTATTTATTTTAATTTGATATAATTGTTTATTTAACTAATATATCTAATATTAATCATTATTACAATTTAACGTTCGTCTTTTTAAAATTTAAATAGTATCAATTAATTTTTTAAATTCCCTTTGCCAAAAATACTGAATTTTCTCCATTAATAGCAAAGTCTTTTATTACTTCAGCTTCGGCAATACCATACCAGTAATCATCTAATTCACTAAGTTTATAAACAGAATTTATAAGTCCTATGCCATGTCCTGATGCCTGAGAAACAACAATTGCTTTTTCACCATCTATTGTTGTATGACCAATTACTCGTGCAATATGATATACTGTTTTGTTTGAATCATCAATAAGTTCTGCTGTTAATACATCACCAGCTTTAATACTAGATAATTCATCAACTGACAATTCATCTATTTTCTGAGAACAATGATACATAACATTTTTAGGATTAAGTGTTATTTTACTATTAGTCATTCTATTAGTTCCTGTTGGATCGTCAGCCAATATATCTTGAAATTCACTCCATCTAATTACATCTATGCAATCAAGAGTACCTCCACTTTTTATTATATTTAATACGCCCTCACTAAATGGTGCATTTCCTGATGTTCCGTAATCTAATTTAACAATAGAGTTAGTAGTAAAAAGCGTGGCAATTACACTTCTTGGTACATCTGGATTGGCAGCATAGGTATCCTTTAAAGCTATGTCTAAAACCATAGAAATTGCCATTTTAGTATCATATTTTCTTATATTATCACTTCTAAAATTATACCAATAATTCATATTTCCATTTAATCTTTGATTTATACATTCTTCAAAAGACTCATAATATTTTGCATATTTTTCTCCAAGTTCTTCTTTAATTTTTTCCATGTCATATACAATTATATATTTTTCATCTAAAACAACATTTTTTTGAATTCCATCAATCTTACATACTGGAGATACTAATTGGTAAACTATATTATCTACTTTCCAACAGAATACATAAACATTATCATTTTGTATTGACTGAATTTCGTAATTTGAATTTATAAATGTTTCATCAAAATTTTTAATTATTGTTTCTAACATTTTTATTATATTTAATGTTTCATCAACAATATTCTTTAATTCAATTATTATTGTTACCTTTTGATTAATGTTTTGTTCTAAAACGTTAATATTATTTTGCCATTTTTGTTCTTCAATTCTATTAATATTTTCGTCTTTAAATATTGGCTTTGACCCTCTTAAATTATTTAATTCTGCTAGCAAGGCTTTATATTCATCATTCTCATATTTAAACTTTTCTAAATCACTAACTAATTTTTCTAATTGCTCAGAAGTTGGAATTAAAGAATTATCCATATTATATTTTAATATCTTATAGTTTTCATAAAGTAAGTTAATAGTTTCACTGATAGCTTTTTTATATTCACCATTCATATTCGACATATCTAAAAAACTTTTCATTCCTTCAAACTCAAAAATAGCCATCTCTACTTCTTGCATATAGCTCTCAGCTAATGTACTGTAATTTGTAACATTTTTTAATTCATTATAATAATGTTCATATTCGGAAAAATAATCATCAACATACATAAAAGCACCTCTTAATTAATATCTAATTTATCAGAATTCAATTGTAAATTTTGACTAATAATTAATTCTGCGTTTTTATATTCTGATAATGTTTCTTCTAAAAATTCAATATATATTTCAAGAGATTCTTCAACATCAGGAAAATTTTTTTGTAATTTTTTACACTTACTATAAATAGCTTGTTGAGTTATTCCTTTCCAATTTTCAATTCCATTAATTTTTTCTATGTTTTGACTTTCGTCATCAAAGATTTTTTTTATTTCCGACAAAGATTCCTTTAATTCAATTATTATAGCCTGAAATTTTTCAAAACTAGAAATTTCTATAATACTTTTATTCATAATTCTCTTTCGCCTTTCTAATTTCTAACGCAAAATTAATATCTCCTTCATAATAACTTATTTTAGCTTTTTGTATAAAAGATTGAATATCACTTAATGTCCTAGGTATTGATTTTAATTTTAAAAGATAACTAACATAATTATCAAAAAAGATTTCAGAATCTTGTCCTTTCCAAATATTACGTAATTCTATATTTAAATTTAACATTTTTTCAATTTCATCATTGATTTTTTTATAGTCTTCTGCCATTTTTTCAGCTACTATATTTAATTCTTCTAAATTTACTTCAACAATCATATTTTTTCCTCTTTCTGTTGCAATTAATTATTATCATCATGATTATAAACTTCAATTGTTGTTTTATCTAATTCTTTTTCACTCTTTGAATTATTTATTTTAATATTGTTAATTTCGTAATTAACATCTTCTAAATAATCTTTAAATTCATGATTTTTATTTATTTGCTCTAATTTTTCTCTATTAACATTACTAATATCTTGTGTAGTTTGAAACTCAGTAATATTATTTTGTTTGAATGATTTTAAGTTTTTTCCTTCAAAATCGTAAACATCATCTAGACTTGCTTTATTTTCAATATTATTTTTATTAATGTTTTGAAAATTTACATTACTATTTAATGACTCAATAACTGAAGCTTCTATTTTTTTTATGTTATCATCAGTACTTATAGTTCTGCCATTATTTTTATGTAATTCTATGGTTGTAAAATTATTATAACTAAAGTTTTTATTGATTAAAAAGTCTGTTGGAATTTCTAAACTTAAGGCTTCTTTTTCAAGTTTTTTTTCTATTTCAAAAAAATTATTTTTTGCTTTTAAAATAGACATTTTTATTTTATTAAAAGTATTTGATAAGCTTTTTATTTGATAATCTATTTTTTCTATTCCATTTGCATAAATTGTACTATTTTCAACATTTTCGAATTGACTATGAAAATTAATTTCAGCACTAGCTAAACTTTCTTCACTTTTTTTTATTTTTATAGCAAATTCTTCTATTTCATCATCGATTATTTTAATAAAATTTGCCATGTAATCATTCTCCTATCATTATATAATTTTTATCCTTATGAGGTTCTTCAAAAAGTAATCCTTCATAATTTCTTTGTCTTAAAACCTCATAAACGACAATAGCACAACAATTACTTAAATTAAGTGCACGAACTTTATCCGTCATTGGAATTCTTGCACAATTCTCAATATTAGGTCTTAATATTTCTTTTGGTATTCCAGTAGATTCTTTTCCAAAAATTAAATAAACATCCTCATTTAAATTACTATAATCAAAACTAGTATGTGGCTTATGTCCATATCTTGTAAAAAAATAAAACCTACCTTTATCTTTATTTTTTTCAACAAATTCCTCATAGTTTTTATAAACATAGTACTCTAACTTGTCTATGTAGTTAACTCCACAACGTTTTAAAATTTTAGAATCCATAAAAAAACCTAATGGTTCAATTAAATGAAGTCTAGTATTAGTTGCAACACAAGTGCGCATAATATTTCCTGTATTTTGTGGTATTTCTGGTTCATATAAAACAATATTAATCATTTTTAACACCTATGCTATATTCATCTAATAACTTTTCAATATCACTAACAGTTAAATTTTTGTCTTCCTTTTGCACTAAGTCTACAACTTTTTTATCTGATATTATAATAAATGCTGGATAATTTTCTAGTTTTATATTATTAGAATAATTATTATTAAATCTTGTATAAAAAGCATTTTTATTACTTATTGAAGTAATATTCAAATATATAGTATCTAATA
Organism: uncultured bacterium; assembly: GCA_949291455.1. GTDB lineage: Bacteria > Bacillota_I > Bacilli_A > RF39 > UBA660 > RUG13868. The sequence goes on along the minus strand of CASEVQ010000028.1, from coordinate 9,382 downwards.
GTCCTCTATTTTTTAATACATTTTTCAATTCTGCTTCTAATTCACGACAATTACTATCATTGGCAACACCAACATATAACAAAAAATCATCATGCTCTGTAATATAATTATTAAAATCTGCTTCTTCAACTTCGGAAATTGTCCCTCTAATAACTGGTATATCGTTTGCTATTTTTTTTTGGGAATTATATACAATAAAAGCTATTACAACTATTAATATTGTTATAATGTAAATTGTTGTTATTTTAACATAATTTTGTTTAGGAATTTTTTTTAAATTATTATTTTTACTATTCATATAAAATACCACCTATCTATATTTATTATAGCAAAAAAAAAGAAAAAAGAAAATTAATTTCTACTATCAAATTTCTTTCTTTCAGTAGTATTTAATATTCTTTTTCTAAGCCTTATAAAATGAGGTGTTACTTCAACTAGCTCATCAGAGTTTATATAATCTAGAGCATATTCTAGACTAATTGGTCTAGGTCTTTTTAAAACAACTGTATGATCACTTCCAGCTGCACGAATATTAGTTAAATTTTTACCTTTAGTAACATTTACTGCTAAATCATTTTCACGACTATGTTCTCCAACGATCATTCCTTCATATACATCTGTTCCTGGCTCGATAAACATAACACCACGTTCTTCAACACCACCAAGTGAATATGCTGTCGCTTTTCCTGTATCTATTGATACTAAAACGCCAAGATTTCTTTCGCCTACATCAACATTAATCATTTCCTTATATTCTTTAAACGTATGATTTATAATTCCATAACCTTTGGTTAATGTTAAAAAGTTAGTAGTAAATCCAATTAATCCGCGGGATGGAATAGTATAAACTAATCTTACTTGCCCATTAACATTATTCATGCTCTCCATGAAAGCTCCACGATGTCCTAATTGTTCAATAATGTTTCCTACTGATTCTTCTGGGCATTCAATTTGCAATTCCTCATATGGTTCTAACTTTTTCCCATTTTCTTCTTTTATAATAACACGAGGCTTACTAACTTCTAATTCAAATCCTTCTCTACGCATATTTTCAATTAATATTCCTAGATGAAGTTCGCCACGACCTGATACAATCCAACTTTCAGTATCGTTTGGTTCAACTTTTAAGCTAACATCACGTTGAGTTTCTTTAATTAGTCTTTCTTCTATTTTCCTTGCTGTTAAAATTTTACCATCTTGACCACAAAATGGGGAACTATTAGTTCCAATTGTCATCTGTAAAGTTGGTTCATCAATATGTAAAACAGGTAATGGTAAAAGTTCATTTGGATTACATAATGTTTCTCCTACTGATATATCGGAAAGACCTGCAACCGCAACAATATCACCTGCTTCTGCTTTCTCTATTTCAATTTTTTTCAATCCTAAAAATCCAAATATTTTTTGAATTCTAAATTGTTTCACTATTCCATCTAATCTAATACATGTTACAGTTTGTCCAACTCTCATAATACCATTATGTACACGTCCAATTCCTATTCTTCCAACAAAATCATTATAATCTAATAATGCAGGTTGAAACTGTAAAGGGTTATCATTACTTCCACTAGGAGCAGGTATTTCTGATATTATATAATCAAGTAAGCCTTCAAATCCTTTAGTCTGAGTTGTAATATCTGGATTTAAACTGCTAGTTCCATTAATAGCTGAAGCATAGACTACTTTAAAATCTAATTGTTCGTCTGTTGCTCCCAATTCTATAAAAAGTTCTAAAACTTCATCTATAACCTCTTTACATCTTGCAGCAGGTTTATCTACTTTATTAATAACTACTATCGGCTTTACTTTTGCTTCTAAAGCTTTTTTTAGCACAAATCTAGTTTGTGGCATAGTCCCTTCATATGCGTCGACAACTAATAAAACGCCATCAACCATATTCATTATTCTTTCTACTTCTCCACCAAAATCTGCATGACCTGGAGTATCTAAAATATTAATTCTATAACCTTTATAGTTAACTGCTGTTGTTTTTGCTAGAATTGTAATACCACGCTCACGTTCTATTTGATTTGTATCCATAGAAATGTTACTTGTATCTTCGTTTTCTCTAAAAGTTCCTGTTGATTTTAAAATTTCATCAACTAATGTTGTCTTCCCATGATCGACATGGGCTATAATTGCTATATTTCTTTTATTCATAAAAACCACTCTCTCATTAAACTTTTACAATTATAGCACAATTACGATAAAAATCAACAAATAATTATTAAAAAAATTATTGTGCTAAGTATTGCTATTATCCAATTTCCCCTACTATCTTTTTTACAAATATTTTTTAATTCTTCATAATTGCAATTTGGATTATTTTTAATTATTTTATTAATTCTAAATCTAACATTATCAATATAAAATTCATTAAATTTAAAGCAATAATACAAATAAATAAATAAACAAAACAAAAATGAAAAAATAAAAAATAAGCTAAAAAAGCCTAAACTAGATATAATTAAATATATCGCTTTTTTAAAAATAAACCATAAATAAATAAAAGAAAGAAAACTTATTGTGCCAATAGAATATTGTTTTTTTAAAAATGCATAAGAAAAATTAAAAATTAAAAATCCTAGTGAAATATTATAAAAATAATATTTAAGTTTTCCATCAGAAAAATATTCATTAATGAGTTTATTTTCTAAAGTATCACCATATTTAGATACATCATTTGAAGGAAATAAATATCCACATCTAATACAATATTTGGCTAAATCAGAATTTTTTACTTTGCATTTAGGACAAATCATATAAAACCACCTTTATTTTTATAATACCAAATTTTTTTTAAAATTAGAATTATTTTGAATACAATATTTAAAAATTAATCATTATTAAATAGGTGATAATATGTTTAACAATAGTATTTGGTTAAGAGGTATTAAAACAAAAGTAAATAAAAAAGTGACACAAGACTTAGAAACAGATATTTTAATTATTGGTGGTGGAATTACTGGACTTACTACAGCATACTTTTTAAAAAATAAAAAAGTAATTCTAATTGATAAAGATAAAATAGGATATGGAAAAACGTCTTTTTCTACTGGTAAGCTAACCTATTTGCAAGATAGTCTATTAAAAGGAAGCAAAGAAAAAGAAGATCTTTATTTACAATCACAAATAGAAGCATTAAATATTATCAAGGATATTGTAATAGAAAACAATATAAAATGTGATTATGAAAGCAATTTATCTTTTTTATATGCTACAAATAAAAAAGAAAAAAAGAAAATTAAAAAAATAGAAAAGATTTTATCTAGAAACAATATTCCTTATAAAATTAAGGAAAATAATAATTTATATAATTCAATATATTCTATAAAAGTTGATAACACAGCTGTTATAAATCCAGTAAAATATATGTTATCTTTGAAAGAGGTTTTATCTAAAAAAATAGATATATATGAAAATAGTATTGCAACTGATTTTGAATATTCTGAAGAAAGGTTTAAAGTTAGAGTTAATAATAATTATATAACATCAAAAATATTAATAGTAGCAACACATTACCCTTTTTTGGTATCACTTGGTCTAATTCCTTTTAAAACTTATATTGAAAAAAGTTTTTTAGCTGCTATGGATATTGATAAAAACAAAAAATTTAATGCTATATCACAAAATGGTAATCACTCTATTAGGTTTTGCACTAAAGAGCAAAAAGATTATATGGTATATTGTTCTATTTCTGATAGATTAAGTAAAAATATTGATAATGAAAAAATATCAAAAGATTTGCTTTGGGAAATAAAATCTAGATTTAATAATAAAGTTAAATATATTTGGAGTAATACAGATATAATGTCATCTGATTTAATACCACTGTCTGGAAGACTTGATAAGAATTTATATATAGCTACAGGTTATTCAACTTGGGGATTAACTAATGGAACAATATCTGCAAAAGTTATTAGTGATTTAATAATAGGACTTGATAACAAATATACTTTATTATTTAACCCAAACAGAATGTCAAATATAGTAAATTTAGTTGTAAATAATATGAAAAGTGCAAAGACTTATATTTTATCTAAAATAATTAAAAATTATTCTTTTTATAAAAAAAATGTCATCGTATATACTGATAATGGTATTCGATATGGTAAATACATTGATGATAAAGGTATTGAACATATCGTATATAATAAATGTCCTCATATGAAATGTAATCTGATATTTAATTCGTTGGATAAAACCTGGGATTGTCCATGTCATGCTTCGAGATTTGATATTGATGGTAATGTTATATCTGGTCCTGCTAATTATAGTATTAAAGTTGAAAAAAAATAAACAGTTATTTATAATAATAATTAGGAGGAAATATGGAAGTAAAACAAATACGTGCAGGTTGCGGAGTTATGATTTTTAATGACAAGCACGAATTATTATTAGGTCTTAGAAATAATGATAGAGAAAAAGCTAATAGTGAACTTCATGAAGAAGGTACTTGGACGATGCCTGGAGGAAATATTGAATATGGTGAAAGTTTCGAAGAAGCAGGTATTAGAGAAGCTAAAGAAGAAACTAATCTTGATGTATCAGATTTAGAAGTAATATGTGTACAAACAGATAAAAATAAATATGCACATTATATTTCTGTAGGAATGATTGCTCATTGTTATAAAGGTAATCCACAAGTTATGGAACCTGATGAAATTATAAAATGGGAATGGTTTGATATAAATAATTTACCTAAAAATATCTTTTCACCTAGTAAAAAAACTATTGATTGCTATCTTTCTCATATATTCTACATAGGATGAAAATCCTTTTTTTTATGTTTTTTTATTTTTTTATAAATGATACTTATAATTAATAATATTAAAAGAATTCTTATTGGTATTTTTAACTTTGAAGTTACATCAGATAAAACTGTCCAATTATTTCCTAATGAATATCCAAAATATACAAATACAAAAGTCCAAGGAATACTTCCTAAAGTAGTGTATATTAAAAATTTTTTAAATGATAGTCTTGCAATTCCAACAGGTAATGAAATTAATGTTCTTATGATTGGAATATTTCTTCCAATTGCTGCTGCAATTAATCCATATTTATCAAACCAAGAATCACTTTTTCTAATATCTTCTTCCTTCATAAAAAAATATTTACCATATTTATTAACAAATGCATAACCACCAAAGTATCCCATTGCATAAATTACAATAGCACAAAAAACGCTTCCTAGTAATCCTATAAAAAAACTCATCCAAAAGTTAAATATTCCTCTTCCTGCTAAAATTCCACCAGTTGCTAAAATAAGTTCACTTGGTATTATTATAATGACTGCTTCTAAAACCATACCTAAAAACATTCCAAAATATCCAAATTTATTTATTAATTCTATAACATAATTATCCATATAAATAGCACCTATCTAATTATATTTTTTTTCAAAAAAAAAAGTACTATTGTACTACTTTTCACCTAATTTATAGCTAATAACTGAACCAATGATAAGAAGAAATATTCCAATTATAACTTGTAAAAAATCAAATGTTAAGTTAGTTATTTGTAAACAAGTAGAAATAGGTATTGCCAAAACAGAAGCAAATATAAATCCTAATACTCCAAAATAAGTTTTTGTATTATACTTTTTAAATAAAATTTCTAGCATTTTTGAAATCAAAACAATACCTACCAAAACACCAACACCAAATACACCTAGTATTAAAATATTCTGGGTTAGGTTATTAAATTTAACAAAATCATTTATTCTTTCTATAATTGGATAATAATATCCTAAAAGCATCAACATAAGTGAGCCACTAATTCCAGGTATTACCATGACAGCTGCAGCAATTACACCTACTATAAACAAAACTATATAACCAACAATGTTTAAATTTAATAAATTAACTTCTTTTACATTACCAAAAATCAAATCAGAACAAGCCATAAAAATAACTAATGAAAAAGTAATTGTCAATATAATATAACTACTAATCATTTTACTTTCTTTTTTTCCAATTACATTTTTAAGTAACATTGGAATACCACCTAATACTAAACCTACAAAAAATAACATAGTTGGTAATGGAAAATTATCATACGAATATTCAATAACACTACTTAAAATTAATATTGCTAAAATCATACCGACTGCCACAGGTATTAAAAATTTAAGATTTTCTTTTATATTTTTAAATAAATGACTAATGGCTGAAATAAATTTTTCATATATGCCTAAAATTATAGCAATTGTACCACCGCTTACCCCTGGGATTACATTAGCAATTCCCATAAAAAAACCTTTTATTACTAACAATATACTTTCCATAAACACCTCATTCACTTAATTATACTTGAAAAGAAAAGTAATATTACTTTCAAGCATATAATAATATTATCATAAATTTTAAATGTAGACAACAAGTTACAATAGTAAATTATTATAGTAAAAATATTAATTTAATTTTTAATTAAATATATGTTTATTCAAATAATTATATAATTTCATAAAAACGATTTACTAAAAACATTACTTAATCTAACTACTATCTTTTATAAAATTTATTATAAAAGGGTAATTTTAAATTGCTCAAAATTACCCTAACTTTTATTTAATAAATATTTTTGTTTGATAATTAAATTATAGTTTCTTTTCAGCTTTTTTTGACTTTTTTAATAAACTATCAAAATATTTTTTTATGTCTTCTTCGTTACCATTAACTTTCAAGTTACCTTCCATATAAGAATTGTATTCAGTTTCTATTTCTTCTCTATTTTTTCTTCTTACTTTATTTTCATCTACTGTATATTCTAATAATAATTGTGGATACTCACCTAATACTTTAGGATTATCAAATATATAGCTATCAAATAAATCATTTAAATCATGTATTTCGTCTTTATACATCCTAGATGTTAAGCTAAAAAATTGTTCATGAAATTTACGATTAATTTCTATTTTTTCTAAATCTTCTTTGGTTGGAGAAATTCCTAATTTTTTCATGTATTGTAATGCTAAAACAGAAGAATCCAAAAATGCTTGATTTTCACCAGATAAAAATACATAGTTATCATAATAATATTTTCTATCTGATTTTCCTAAAATAAAATCTTTTAATATAGTCATATCTTTTTCTGACACATAGGCATTCTTGCTTCGTACAAACTGATTTACATGAGTGATTTCATGAAAATAAGTTTCAAATAAATTCATTGAATTTCCATTAATAAATTCTCTTACAACATTCCTATCTATTGCAACATTACCATAAAATGATGAACCATAATTTTCTTTTTCTTTATCTTCGGAAATATAACAGTGTTTAGACTTTATTCCAAACATAGTTTCAATTGATTTTTCCATAAATATTTTTACAATTTTTTCAGCAGTCTGAAGATCAACATTATATTCTTTGTTATAAATTGCTTTGTATAAAACATCAATTATACCAAGTTTAATTTTATCATTTAAATGATTATTAATTAATAAAAAACTTAAAAAACTATAATCTTCTTGTTGAAGCTTTTCATTATTAACAATTTTTTCTATAAGATTTTTTGAATGCTCTTTTAATATTTCATAATAATTAGTATCAATTAATATTTGATTTACAGATGGTATTTGATATCTATTAAGATTATATAGATTATTAAAAAGCTCATTAGCATCTGTTATATTTTTCAAATCAACTTGATTTCTAAATTCTATAATTAAACTATTTAACCTAGATATAAGTTCTGTTAACAAAGGATTTTGTATCACAACTACTACAGGTATCCTGAATATATTCTCCTCCACAGCAAGAACATTTAGGTATTTTATTTATTTCTCTACATACATCAATGATTTCATTACTCATAAAACTTTTTTAAATATAAATAATTTTGAATTATACTAATTACTTATTTGGATCTACTAATATTTTAACAGTAGAATCAGTTCCTGAAGTTAATCTTTCATAAGCATTCTGGACTCCATCAAGCCCTACAACATCATCAATAAATTTAGTAACTTCTATAGATTTTTTAGAAATTAAATCAATACATGTTTTAAATTCTTCTTTTGTATAGCCGATTGCACCTTGCACTGTTAATTCTTTCATTACTGCCATTACAGTATAAATATTTATTGCATCCATTGCTACCCCTACTAAAACGACAGTTCCACCTGGTTTTACTAAAGTAAATGCACTATTAACTGCAGGAGCATTTCCTACACATTCTATTACTACATCAAAACCGCCATTTGTTTTTTCCATTAAATTCTCAACATAAGTAGGATTTTTAGCATCATACCATTCATCACTAACTCCTAATGATACTGCTTTTTCTCCTCTTTTTTCATTAGTCTCAGATACTACTACTAAACTAGCACCAGCTTTTTTAGCAAACATACTTGATACAAGTCCAATTATTCCGCCACCAATAACTAAAACTTTAGCACCAATTTCAATTTTTGCTAAATGAACAGCATGTAACCCAACTGCAACTGGTTCAACCATTGCACCTTCTTCAAAAGACATATTATCTGGTAATTTATAAACCATATCAGAACGAACAGATAACTTAGGTGCTAATCCTCCTGGATTAGTTAATGAAAGCCCTACAGCATTATCCCAAGTAACTTTACAATATTGTGGATTACCACTTTTACATGCTTCACAAACTCCACAAGGTGATATTGGTAAAGCTGTTACTCTATCGCCAATTTTAAAATTTTCATTATTACCATTATCGGTAATAACTCCTGCAAATTCATGTCCTAAAACCAATTCTTTTGGATTACCACCAACCCAATAATGTATATCAGAACCACATATACCACTTTTTTTAACATCAATTATAACTTTTCCATTACTCTTTATAGGTTCTTCTCTTTCAATTACTTCAAATTTTTTAACATCTTTTAAAACAACACTTCTCATTTTTAACCTCCTTAAATACTTACTTATCAAATTTTAATAAATTTAGACCAATATTATCATCAAATTTTCTATCAACCGTTCCATCAATTATCATTATAATCATTTCACAAGTTGCACTAACAATTGCACTATTTAAATGACCACCATAAACACTATTATTTTTATCAGCTACACTCATATGCAGATGCTGATATATTTGTCCTTCTTTTAAAGTAATGCTACCAGTTAAAGATACAATCTCAAAATCCCCTTCATAAGTATTAGAAAAATATTTTTTTTCTTTTGTATCAAAAAGCCCTATAGTAAATTTACCAACTGCTCCTATAGCACTAATATAAGCAAGTTTAATATTTTCTAAAGTTGTAACATCAATGATTTTTTCAATTATATCTTCACCTTTATCAATACGTACAATTATATTTTTATCAAACTTTTTATATTCCATATACCTCCTTATATTATAATTATAACTCATTTTTTTAAAATTTATATAAATT
>CASEVQ010000027.1 GCA_949291455.1 uncultured bacterium | reverse complement strand
TAATCAATAAAAAATACACATTTTTCACTATAAAAACGTGCATTTAGTTATAAAATTGATTTTTTTCGCAATCGCGAGAATTATCTTTTTAATTCAACGTTTTTTATTTTTTCCCAAGATAAATCTAAATCATTTCTTCCAAAATGGCCATAGCAAGAAACTGATTTATAAATTGGTCTTTTTAAGTTTAATTCATCTATCATATTTTGTACTTTAAATGAAAAATTATTATCAATATATTTTTTTATTTCTTCAATACTAATTTTGTTTGTTCCAAAAGTATCTATAAATAACGAAATAGGCTCTTCTTTTCCAATTGCATAAGATACTTGCAATAAGCATTTATCACAATAGCCATGTGCTACTATATTTTTACAAACAAATCTCGCATAATATGCTCCTGTTCTATCTACTTTACTAGGATCCTTACTACTTAAAGCGCCGCCTCCAACTGGACAATATCCACCATAAGTATCGCAAACTATTTTTCTTCCTGTAGTACCACTATCGGCAAATGGTCCACCTTTAATAAAAGAACCACTAGTATTTATATATATATTTGTTTTATCATCTAACATCTTTTCTGGAATTACTTTTTTAATAACTTTTTCAACAATAGAACTTTTTAAATATTCATTATCTATATTTTCTTTGTGTTGACAAGCAATTATAATAGTATCAATTCTTTTAGGAATACCATTTTGATATTCGACAGTAACTTGTGTTTTTCCATCTGGCAATATTCCTATTATTTCTTTATTTTTTCTAGCTGTTGTCAATCTCAATGCTAGTTTATTAGCAAATGTAATTGCAATAGGCATATATTCTTCACTTTCATTAGTAGCATATCCAAACATAATTCCCTGATCACCTGCACAAATATTTTCCTTTTCTACTGCATTTGAAATTTCTGATGATTGCTTACTAATCTTTGTTAAAACTTTAAAATCTTCTTCGTAACCTATTTTTTTTAATACATTTTTAGCAATTATTTCATAATCTAATTTTGCTTTTGTATTTTCTTCACCATATATAAAAATTAAATCATCTTTTATTGTCGCCTCTATTGCCATCTTGCTATTAGAATCATTTTTTAATGCCTCATCTAAGATAGTATCACTTATTAAATCACAAATTTTATCAGGGTGTCCTTCAGTAACTGCTTCACTTGTAAAAAAATATTTATTCATTTATATTCCTTTCTTTGTGACATTTTTTAATTGTCACTTTTTTCTTGGCTAAGTGCCCAATCAATAGGGTTATACATTTCTCCATCAGAATATTCATATTCATTTGTAAAGACTTTGTTTTGAATATTATGGCCTTCGTTTTTAAAAGTATAAACTGTCATGTTATCAGCTCCCATTTCTTGTAATTTGTTTTGAATATTTGTAACATATCTATATGATACCGCATCATCTGAAGTTCCATGAAAAGCCCAAATTTTTACATTGCTAATAGATTCCCAAGCACTTTCTGTATCATCTACTTTATTTGTATGACCACTAATAGGAATAAATGCCGAAAAATAATCTGGATGTCTTGAAATTATACTGTATCCACCAATTGCTCCTTGACTATGTCCACTTAATGATATTCTATTTGAATCGGCATTATATTGTTCTACTACTTTATTTGTCAATTCTATTAATGCATCTTGATATTCTTCAGAATTCCAATTTCTATTGTTATCTTTTCCTTGTGGGCAAATAACAATACCGTTTACCTGCATACCTTTGTTTAATTCAAGAGGAAGAGCTCTGTTTAAAACACCATTTCCAAATTCTCCATATCCATGCAAATATATGTGAACAGGAAGTTTTTCTACATTTTTACTATAATTTGGTAGATATAAATAATATTCTATTTCTTGTCCATTAGAAGCTTTATATGTATACTTTTCAAATGTGTAATCAACGAAATAGTCTTTTAAACTAGAAATATCCAAAGAATTAAATTCATTTACAAATGATAGGTTTTGATCCATAGACTTTAGTTCATAATATAATGTTTTAGCAGATTCATGCTTATTATTGAAATTGGTTGTTAAACTAATTATTTTGTTATTTTTAGCAATATCATTATCAGTTGTCGCATTATAAAGACTTTCTATATTTAATTTTATTCCATATAATTCTTGAATGTTACTAATCAAGTTTGAAGTTTTTCCTAAAATGGAATTCAAGTCACTTTCTAAACTAGTATTAATTTTTGTATATATATTAATTGCATTAGTAAGACCAGAAATAACCTTATCTTTATTTGAACTAGAATATGCTGCATCAATGCTATTTTTAGCATAATTAATTTCTTGAATTACATCAGTAATTTTATTACATAAAATAGAATAAGTACTATTCATATTTTCTATTTCTGGAGAAACATTTTTCTCAAATTCACTAAGTTCATTTAGTATTTGATAAGCCATTTTAATAACCTCCTATTTACGATACTGAAATATTGCTATCCACCAAATTATTTATTACTTCATCGATATTTGTATAATTTTCACTAACAATTTGTTTTAGAAAATTAATGTATTCGTTATTTTTTAAGATATAATTTTCTAATTTTTTATTAAAATTTATAAATTCATCATAAACAATATTTGAAGTCCTTGTATTCCAATAATCTTTTAATTCATTAGTTTTATTTTCTAAGCTATTTTTTAAATCTTCTATTTCTTTATTTAAACAAATTATTTTTTCTATTTCTTCATACAGTACTTTTGTATCTATATATATATTATTGTTCATAAAATTCATTCCTTTTTATTTTAGTAGATAAATTATTATCTATAGCATTATGATTAATAGCTTTATTTTTTAATAATTCCCCTTTGTTAGTAAGAAAATTGATAAAATAAGATAAATCATTTATATGATTATTAAAATTAATAACAAAATTATTGTAGTCTTTTCCTTTCCAAGATTTTTCTATTTTTTGTTTACTCTCATCTAAATCTTTTTGTATTCTTTTTAATATTTCAGCTTTTTGTTCATAATTTAATCCCGTTTCATATACTTTTTTACAATTAATTTTTATACTTTTTCCCATAAAAATCTCCTATTATTCAAAAACTAATAAATTTGCTACTATCTGTTTTGATGTTTCTGGTTCAATCAATCCTATATTATTTATCATTGATGTTGCTTTTGAAATTTCTACAAATTCATCATTTAACATATTTTTATAGTTTTCAGAATTAATAAGTGTTTCCACACTTATATTGTTTTTGGAAGCAACAACATCTACTGATTTTTTAATAAATTCAATTGAGTAATTAGAAATATCAGTCGTATTTCCATTATAAATAGATAATAATGTCGTTTGTAAGTTATCATCCAAAATTGCATTTTCTAATTTTGTTGATGCATCATCTAATTCTAATAAAACATCATTAGTATAATTATTGTTAATAAACTCATTTAATGTTATTCCTTTGCTATTAGCAATTGCATTTAAATAATGATATGTAATACTTTTTGAAACATTTGTAAAAACATTTTTATTATTATAAAAAAATTCTTTTAACGTTATCTGAATAGTTTTTGCATCTAAATTAAAAACAATATTTTTTAAGTCTTCTGATATGTTTGAAGATAAAATTATTTCTTTTAAATATTTTGAATAGTTTTCATTTGTTAAATAAGAATCAAGTGAAATACTATCTGTTGATATATTCTTCAATGTTGACATTACAGAAAAGAAATTAATTAAATCAAGATTTTCCAAACCAATAATCAAATCGTTGTTTATATGTAAATCTGTTGAATTGTTGTTAGCTGATGTTGTTTCATCAATATTAATTTGACTATTAGAACTATTTGAACTATTAGAATTACTAGATGATGCAATATCGTTATCTTCAGCATTAACACTTTTATCATAGCTGTCGTCGACAATCATTTGTTCATCTATTGATTCTTTTATCATGTTACTAACAGATAGTATAGTATTAGTTGCTTGATTTAATGAATTATTAAGACTTGTTATATAGGATACAGCTATACCTGAATTATTTAATGCAGAAAATACTTCTGTAACATTTATTGAATTTATATCAATAGCTGCTATTTTTTGTTTTAAGGCATCACATATATCATTCATTTCATCGATATTAATTTCTAAAGTTACATCCGATAACTCAATTGCATCTAAATTATTATTCATATTAAAACCCTCCTTTGAAATTCTATTTAAAATTTTATTTACTTTATTCTATAAACATAACATAATATTCTTCATAAGTAATATTATTTTCATATATGTATTTTGCAATATCTATTCCTACATAACGGAAATGCCAAGCTTCAAAATTATAACCTGTTATTTCTTCCTTATCACTAGGATATCGTAATATAAATCCATATTTGTAAGAGTTTTCTAGCATCCAATTATATTCTTTTGAATTAATAAAAAGATTGGTGTTTAATGATTTAACATCCAAAGCTAATCCAGTTTGATGTTCTGAATAACCTGGTATTGCTACATATTTATCTACGTAGCTTTGTCCATACAATGAATAATATGTATCATATATTGCTTGTTGATCATCATAACTTCTATATGCTGAATTGACACTTAAAGAAAGCCCTGCATCTATTGACGCTGCACATAATTTATCATATGCCTCTTTTGCTTCCTTTGATAAATATGCTTCTCCTTCTGAACACTTATCTAATAGTGTAACATTGTCTGGAACAAAACTACTATCTAATTTATTATATTTATTTGCTAAAACTGTTGATGAAAATTCTTTTATAACATTTACGTCTTCGTAATAAGGCTTATCCAATCCAATGTTAACTTGAACTATAGTATTCTTATAGTCACCATCAAAATTTTTTAAATATCTTTCAATATTTTCAGATTTAAAAAAATCATATTCTAACCATTTAGAAATGTTTTCTACACGATTATTAGTTAAATAGTCAATTAAATCTTTATTATTTTTATTGTTTATGTTATTAATATCATTACTATCATATCCTTTGTCAATAAGATTATTAACATTAATTAGAAAGTCATTATTGTCATGATACTCAATCTCGCAATAAATATCAAAATTATCATTGATAAATTCTTTACTACTAGAAATTTTTGCAATAGTACTATTATAATCTTGCTCTAAAGCTTTTTTTGATAAATCATTATAATATAAATTACTTGATTCACTGAAAGTATATCCTTTTCTCATCAGATAAATTATACTTATAGTGGGGTCATAAAATATAATTGTTAATACGATTAAAAGTACAACTATACAAATATAAAAATTTTTCTTTTTTAATTTCAGTTTCTTTTTTTTCATATAAACCTCTAATACCATTATAGATTATCATTAAAACACTAACAATAAGAACTTTTATTTTGTTAAAAATTTATTTATTATATTGACAAATATTAACTATTTTTTATTATTATTATCAATTATTTTTAAAAGTTTTGGGACAATTTCAATAAACACAATTAAGTAAGCGATAGAAATAAAAAAACCTCCTATAACATCACTTGCATAATGGACACCTAAATATATTCTACTAATTCCTATTAATATAATGAGAGTGAATAGAAATATACAAATTGTTTTTTTTAAAATTCTATTTTTTATATTTTTGTATGATAAATAGATTAGCAAGCCATAAAATGCCATTGAAATCATTGAATGTCCTGAAGGGAAACTATAGCCTGACTCATTAATTATATTAAAACCATCTGGTCTTGGTCTTTGAATAATAAGTTTTAATATTAAATTAATAAGTGTTATTAATAATAAATTTATTGTTATAGATATTCCCTTCTTTTTATCTTTGACAAATATAAACATTAACAGGGATATTGAGATTAAAATTAAACCGCTACCTAAATTAGTTATAAATTTCATTATAATTGTTAAAGTATCATTTCTTAAGTTTTTTACTAAAAAGTTATAAGCTAGTTCATCATAAAAAATTATTTCATAGCGAAAAACATCATATAAAATTAAAAAGAAAATTATTAACGATACAAAAAAAATCAAAATTTTTCGATATTTAAAAAAAATATTATTTATTTTATTTAACATTCTATCAACTCCACATAATGACTATATATTATTATAACACGCATTAAATCTATTTTCACTATTTAAGTATTTATATATTTTTTTACAAAAAAAGTACCTAATGGTACTTAATAAAAATCTATTTATAATATACTTTTATAATATTCATATAGTTCTTTAAATCTATTAAAATGCACAATTTCTCTTTGTCTTAACCATAAAAGCGGCCCAATTACATCTGGATCTTTAGTCATATCTATTAAATTTTCATATACTGCACGTGCTTTTTGTTCTGCTGCCATGTCTTCATATAAATCTGCTAAAGGATCTCCTGTTGTAGCAAAATAAGAAACTGCAAATGGTACACCATTTGAATCTGTTGGATATAAACTTTTTCTATGTTCGGCATAATTTGTTCCAAGTCCAGCAGCTTCAAGTTCTTCTATAGTTGCATCTTTAGTAAGTTGGTAAATCATTGTGGAAATCATTTCAATATGTCCTAATTCTTCTGTTCCTATATCTGTAAGTAGTGCTTTCCCTTTATCATCAGGCATAGTATATCTTTGATTTAAGTATCTTAAAGCAGCTCCTAATTCACCATTTGCTCCACCGTATTGTGTTACAAGGTACTTTGCCATTCTTAAATCTTTTTTTCTAATATTTATAGGATATTGTAATTTTTTTTGATATTGCCACATATTACATATTCCCCCTATTCCAAGGCCATGTTTGTTCTACCCATCCAAATGGAACACTATTTAGTGACATACTATTAACATTTATAGCATCATATTTATTTTCATAATCAGTCAATAATTTATTATAAGAATTTCTTAACGTTGTAAATTGATTAAGCACTTCTTGATTATTTGGATAATTATCTAAATATAAATTTAATTCATGCATTGCAAACTGTATTTGATCCAAATTAAACAAAGTTTGTTCTTGTTCATTTCTAGGTGTTATTATAGCAGGTTGGTAATTTTTATATTGTTGGTATAAATTTTTAAATAAATTTCCTTTAATAAATCCTTCATATGGTCCATACAAAACACTATTTAACGAATTTGTATTGTTCATATTACCATTTAAATCGAAATTATTTTCGTTACTATATAACTCATCTCTAAGAAAATTTCTATTTGCCATATTATAATAATTGAAATTATTATTCATTAAATCCTCCTCAGTTTAGTTTATGTGTTATTGTACCTTATGTATGGGCAAACGACTATTCTAATACCTATTTTTTGTTACAAATTTAAAAACTTTAAGATTAAAGTTTCCTAAAAAGTAAAACTACATTTATTTTTTTTTATAAGTCAATTTTTTTGTATGTAATAATTCTTTTTTTCAATGAATATGCTACTAAAAAATAAATATAACTGCTTATTTAATAGGCAAAAGTATTTGATTATATGTTCTATTTCTTTACTCATTTTAATTTTTGCTTAACAAAATTTATCATAGCATATTATTTTTCTGGATTAAAAAAATCAACTTTTCAGTTGATTATTATAAGCCACTCAAACTATGTGACAATATATACTTATGGGGCGAAATATGGGGATCGAACCCATGCATACCGGAGCCACAATCCGGCGTGTTAACCACTTCACCAATTCCGCCATAACAAAATACTATTTTATTTTATCAATAAGTAAACAAAAATTCAAGCTTTTTCAAAAAAAATAAGGCAATAAACTTATAAAAGCTTACTGCTTTACTCTTTTATTATATAATTCTTTAATAAAATAGTTTATTTCAAAGTATTAAATATAAAGTTAAAACAAATTTCAACTTGGTAAAATTATAACTTTAAATATCAATCTTTCAAATAGTTTAACATTAATTTTTAAAGATACTATTTTTTAATCATCAAAGAAATCATCAAAAACATTATCTGTTTCTGATATTGTTTCATCTAATTTTAAATTCATATTTTTTTCATTATCAATATTATTTAATTTTTTGTAATCGTTCGAATTAACTATATTAATCGATTTATTAATATCATTATATGATATTTTACCTTTATTTAAATCATCAAAATTAATAAAATTTGTTGATTTTGATTCTAGTTCTAAATTATTAAAGGTTTGATTGTTATTTATTGATTTTTGGAATTCAATCTTTTTATTTTCTTTATCTTTATCATTTAAGTTTAAATCTTGCAAAAATTTCCATTTGTTATTTTTTAAATTAGATATATCATTATTATTTCCAGGATTTTCTGATGCTGTCTTTTTATCTATAAAATTATCAATTAATCGTCCTTTTGAAATCATTAAATTATCATTTGGATTCATTAATTGCCCAAAAATATCTGTAGCATTTCTTTTATCCTGCTCTTGCATTATTTTATTATCATACATTGGAGCACCAAACAAATATTCATTATTCTTGTTTCCTGTATTTATACTTTGATTACTATTGCTTTTGCTATTATCGTTACTTGTTGATAGTGGATTCATTGCATTCTTTTTATTTATTAGTTGTCCAAAAATATCTGTGTGAATTTCTTTTTCTTTCTCTTGCATTATTTTATTATCATACATTGGAGCGCCAAATAAGTATTCATTATTTTTGTTTTTTACATTAAAATCTTGATTACCATTACTTTCTTCACTATTATTGTCTGCTGGTAATGTATTTACTATATTTTCTTTATTCATTAATTGTCCAAAAATATCTGTACTATTTTCTTTTTCTTTTATTATTTTATCATCATACATTGGAGCGCCAAATAAGTATTCATTATTTTTGTTTTTTACTCTAAAATCTTGATTACCATTACTTTCTTCACTATTATTGTCTGCTGGTAATGTATTTACTATATTTTCTTTATTCATTAGTTGTCCAAAAATATCTGTACTATTTTCTTTTTCTTTTATTACCTTATCGTCGTACATTGGAGCACCAAACAAATATTCATTATTTTTGTTTTTCATAGAGTTATTTTCAGAGTAATAATTTGTACTGTTGTTATTTTCTTTCTGTTCTCTAATATCATTAAAAATAAGACTATTTCCTGTAAAATCTACTTGTTTGTCAAAGATAGTATCAGACTTGTACTTTATTTCTTTTGGCGTTTGTTCTTTTTCGTCCAATGTATTAAATATTTCTCCGCCTAATAATATTTTATCAGCACCTCCAGGTTTTAATTCAGTTGTAACTGTATAATTTTTTGGTAAATTAACAGTTTGATTCTCTTTTTTTATGACTTCTATTCCACTTGAAAGAAGTAAATTATCAATATTTTTTGAATCATTATTTCTGTTAAACTTTTCATTAAATCCTCTCGATATTGCAGCTGGGCCAATTTTTGCAAATTTATTTAAGGTCTTTTCGCTTAAAATTGCTTTAACGGGTTTGTTTTCATTTAATGTTTTTTTATCAATTATTGCAGGTATTGTATTTAACTTTTTTAATTCTTCATTTTCTTTCTTATCATCCTCTTGCATATATCTTAACGGAGTTGTCTCTTTTCTCCATTCTTCGACAGGCTTTTCACCTTTTTCTTCTAATATAATGTCATTAAATTCTTTATCAAATCTTGGGAGTTCTTTTTTTATGACATCTGGATAAATATTTTTACTATTCTCTATAGCTTTTCTTACGTCAAAAATGTCCATATACTCACGATTATCGTATACAGTGTAAGAAAAGGATTGCTTTAAAAGTGTTAAGCAAACATCTGGATATCTTGATCCCAATGCAAAGATTCTTTTATATTCACTAGTAATATCCACAATAAAACTCATTATTCTTTCTTGAATAAATGGCGTATATTTCATTTTTCTACCTGTTTGTTTTTCAAATTTAGGTAAAGTACCCATCATTATTTTTATTGTTTCTTCTCGCGTTGGTTCTGGTACTTCTACTTTTTGAAATCTTCTCGTAAAAGCTTTATCACGTAAAATATATCTTTCATATTCTTCAGTAGTAGTTGCACCGATTACTTTTATACTACCACGACCTAGTCCTTCTTTAAATATATTAGCAAAGTCAAGAGAAGAAGAATCCGTTGATCCAATTAACATATGTATTTCATCTATAAATAGTATAACTTTATCACGTTTTTTTAATTCATCAATCATTTTTTGAACTTTACTTTCTCCACTTGGCATAGTACCTAAAAGAGAAGCTGTCTTAATATTTATAATAGTGTAACCTTTTAATGCATCTGGAACATCATTTTTTTGTATTCTATATGCAAGTCCTTCAACAATAGCAGTTTTTCCTATTCCAGGTTTTCCTATTAGTATTGCCGATTTTTCAGGAGTTAGTAAAATAAGAATTAATTCCTTAATTTGTTCATCACGACCAATAGCAGGATTAGTTATAAATTCATTATTTGTTACATTTTCACCATAACGATCAAGTACACTAAAATTGGCTTCAAAATTAATAATTCTTTCATCCATTTAACATCTCTCCTAGTATTATTAATTATATCATATTTTTTTGTAATAATATATTTTTATTATATATTTTTTGCAAATAAAAAGTCCATATATAAATGGACTTTTTATTAACGTATTTTTTTATCAATTAGTTCTAACATTCTTTGAGGATTATCTATCAATTTCATATAAATATCATTATGTTTTCTCAGTTCTTTTATTAGTGCTATTTCTTCGTTAGACATTTTAATCCCATATAATTTATTATTATCACTTACAACATATGTATCATTTCCAATTAAGTAATCTAAATTAACTTTAAACAAATTTGATATATCTATTAAAGTTTCAAGTGATGGCACTCTAGTGCCTTTTTCATAGCAGCAAACGCTTACTTTTGTTACATTAATTGCGCTTCCTAATTCTTTTTGAGTCATTTTGCTGTTTTTTCTTAATTCTTTTAATCGTCTTCCAAGCAAAAGCATTAAATCACCACTTTCAGGTAATTACATTATATTTAATAGAGAAGTTGTTTTGTTTAAAGTTAACTAAATAGGAATTTTATTTATTATCCGATGATAAAAATGTTATTTTTTCTGCAATTACTTCGACATAATATTGTTTACTTTCATCTTCTTTTTCTACTATTTTACTTTGTATTCTTCCTTTGACACCGACAATATTTCCTTTTCGGCAATATTCAACAGTAGATTTAGCAATAGAATCCCATAAGACACAATTAATAAAATCTGTTTCATATTCACCGTTCATGTTTTTAAAACTTCTTGGTATTGCTAAAGTTATATTTGAAACTTTTTTATTGTTTCCCACCTCTAGTAATTCTGGATCTTTAACTAATCTTCCAACTAAAACAATTTGATTTAAAATATTCTTCCCTCCTTTCGTTATAGTACTCTAACATTATTTTTTTATTCACTCAAATAGATTAATTAATAGATTTAATTAATAAAAAATTTAAAAAAAAGAATTTCTACAAAAGAAAATTCTTTTTTTCATTGATAAAAATTAATAAATAAATTAAAATGTAAATTTTTATATTATTCTATTTGTTCTAAAATTCTTTTAACTGCATTAATTGGCAATAATGCACATTTTTTTCTGCTAGGTTGTTTATATATTTCATTATAAATATTTAATTCTCCTAATACATCTTCATCATATGGTTTTTCATTTACCATTCTTTCAAAATTATCAATTAAAATCTCTACTTCTTCAATATTCTTCCCTTTTAATTCTTTTGACATAACTGATGCAGCTGATGTACAAATTGCACATGCTTCTCCATCAAATTTAATATCTTTTAAAATATTATTGTCAATTTTTACTGCAACATCGATGTTATCCACGCATGATTCATTTTTCGAATTTTCTCTTTTATAGCTACTATCTTTTGGAATTCCCTTATTTGATGGATTTTGATAATTATCCAAAATAAGTTCTCTTTTCTTTTTACTATCCATTTTATTCTCCTTTATTTATATATTTATTATACCACAGTGTCTAATATTTTATCTTGATTTTTTAAAGCATTAGCTAATTTATCAACTTCAGCCTTTGTATTATATAAATACAAACTCACTCTACAAGTATTACTTACACAAATTACTTCTTGTAACATCTTAGCACAATGATTACCTGCTCGTATACAAATTTTAAATTGATTTAAATAAATAGCAACATCTTGACTGAAATATTTTCCTACATTAAAAAGTAATACACCAGATTTGTTGTTTTTATTATATATTGTTATATTTGGTATTGCACTTAGTTTTTCAATCAAATACTTTTTTAGTTCCATTTCATATTGATGAATTTTATCCATTCCTATCTTATTCAAATAATCAATAGCAGCACCCATTCCAATTACACCAGCAATATTTCTAGTTCCAGCTTCTAATCTAGCTGGCAATTTTTTTAATGTATATTCACCACTACTTGAAAACGTTTCATTCATTCCACCGCCATATTCCATTGGAACAATCTTTTCTAAAAGTTCTTTTTTACCATATAATACACCAACACCGGTTGGTCCTAACATTTTATGAGCTGAGAATCCCATAAAACTTATATTATATTTTTGTACATCCATTTTTAAGTGTCCAATACTTTGTGTTGCATCTAAGACAAATAAAATTTTTTTTCTTTCACATAACTTTCCTATCTCTTCTACTGGACGTACATCTCCAATAGTATTAGTTATATGGGCAATTGCTATAACTTTAGTCTTATTAGTTATTTCTTTTTCTAAATTTTCTATAGTAACTTCATAATCTTCAGTTAAATTAGCATATTTTATAGTAAAACCTATTTTTTTGGATAAATTAATCCATGGTAATATGTTTGAGGCATGTTCTCCTTTAGTAAGTAATACTTCATCATCTTTTGTTAAAAAATTGCTCATAAATCCAAAGATTATCATATTAAAAGCTTCTGTAGACCCTTTAGTAAAAATTATTTCTTCTAATCTTTTAGCATTTATAAATTTTCTTACTTTTTCTCTTGCACCTTCATATTCTTGATCTACTTTTAGACTGTTGTCATAATCGCCTCTATGTGCGTTTGCAGTATATTTTGTATAATAATCAACAATTGCATTAATAACCGAATTTGGTTTCATCGTAGTTGCTGCATTGTCAAGATAAATAAGACCGCTTTTAAATATTTCAAAATCTTCTCTATTCAATAAATACACCTCCACTATTTTTATTAAATAAACATTTACTGTTATCTATTAATAATTTATTCATGAATCACTTTGATACTTATTTAAAATGTATCATAAATTTTACTTAATTTATTATAACAATTTATATTTAAAATTATTATAACA
>CASEVQ010000026.1:15895-22922 GCA_949291455.1 uncultured bacterium | reverse complement strand
AACAATTGCTTCCTACGAATTTAGTGGACTTAATAATCAAACCTATAAATCAAATGGAACAAATAAAACTTATACCATAACTGGTGCAGCAGCTGGTGGGACTTATACAATATATGTGCGTGTAAAAGATACTACGGGAAAATATAGAATTGGCTATGTACAAGTAACTTCAAATGCTCAAGAAGAATGTGAAAAGTTTTATTCTACATGTAATGGACAACCTTGTTTAAGCAAATATGAACCACAAGGATGGTTCTATTGTGGATATTATACTTTAGATATTTGGTATGTATTTTGTAGAAATTGTGTCGCAGCAGGTACATATAGAATAACATCGTATAATTATCAAGCAGGATAATGAGAGGAAAGTATCATATGAAACTTAAAATTATAGGAATCATTTTTATTATAATATCTATATTGCTAGCAATAGTAGCTTATCTACTTTTAACAAAAAATTCTAATTATGTATATTCTGGAATATATCAAAATGAACAAGGTACTGAAATTAAAATATATGAAGAAGATTCGAATGTTTTTATTCTCATAAATTGTGAATCTTATAATTTAGAAAAAAATTCAAATAAAATAAGCTATCAAGAAAAAGAATATACAATTGAATTTAAAAATGAAAAAATTACAATAAATGGCAATGATACTGATACATTTAAAATTACCGGCATTTATAATAAAAATAAAAATTATGATAAAAATATGTATAATGAAGAAGTAAATGATTGTGATAAATGGAATGGTACATATGTTGGAATATCAACAACAATAGAATTAAAAAGAGTATCAAAAGATGTTATTTCTCTTTCATATTTTGGAAATACACCAAATGGGATAGAAAAAATAGTATCTTTAGATTTAAAAGAGGAAAATGATACTTTAAAAACGACTGTTGTGGAAAATGAAAATATTAGATGATGGTATTAGAATCAATGTAGAACACGATAGCGATAATAGTGGATATGACTATTTAGCAGGCGATTTTTTACTAAATAAATAGTTAAATTATAAAAAAACTTGATTTATATAAAAAAATAATGTATATTATTATTGCTGTTTTACCTAGGTTTTGGAATTTTCCGACCATTACTTAGATAAAATGAATTGATATAGGAGGAAATTATGGCTTTAACTAAAGAAAAAAAAGAAAGTATAGTAAAAAGTTTTGCTAAAAATGAAAAAGATACAGGTTCTGCTGAAGTGCAAATTGCTATTTTAACAGAAGAAATAAATGTATTGACAAAACATTTAGAAGAGCATAAACATGATTATCATTCAAGAAGAGGATTGCTAAAAAAAGTTGGTCAACGTAAAAATTTACTTACTTATTTAGCAAAAAAAGATATTAATAGTTATAGAGAAGTAATATCAAAACTTGGATTAAGAAAATAATTGATAAAAGTAGACACGATTTTTTTCGTGTCTTTCTTTTATCAAATAGCAGGTAATTTTTTATTATGTTATTGTAATAAAGTTAATAATTAGTATTGTTAATTTTATTACAATAATAGAATTTATTACTTGCTATAGTTTGTAGGAGGTAAAATGACAAAAAGAGTTTTTGAATTTGATTTTCGTGGAAGAAAAATTGTAGTAGAAAATGGAGAAATGGCTAGGCAAGCAAATGGCGCTGTTTTAGTAAGATATGGTGACACTGTTATATTATCGACTGTAGTCGTAAAAAAAGAAGCAAATCTTTTATCAGATTTTTTTCCACTTATGGTAATATATCAAGAAAAGCTTTATTCAGTTGGAAAAATACCTGGAGGATTTATTAAAAGAGAAGGAAAACCTACTGATGCTGCAACTTTAGCTGCTAGAATGATTGATAGACCAATGAGACCATTATTTAAAGAAGGTTTTAAAAATGAAGTCCAAATAGTAAATACTGTATTATCTGTAGATACAGATAATTCACCAGAACTTACTGCAATGTTTGGATCTAGTCTTTGTACATCAATAAGTGAAATACCTTTTGATGGGCCTATAGCAGGTGTAAAAGTTGGATATGTCAATAATGAGTTTGTAATTAATCCAACTCCACAGCAATTAGAAGAATCAACACTTGATTTAACGGTAGCTGGAACAAAATATGCAATAAACATGGTAGAAGCAGGTGCAAAAGAAGTATCTGAAGATTTAATGTTAGATGCTCTAATGTATGGGCATGAAGCAATTAAAGAACTAATAGAGTTTCAAGAAAAAATTATTGCAGAAATAGGTAAGCCAGATATGGAATATAAAACTTTAGAGGTCGAAGATGAATTACGAAAAGAAGTAAGGAATCTTTGCGAAGAAAAACTTAATAAAGCAATGCGCATAAAAGAAAAACTTGAAAAATATGAAGAAATCGATAAAGTAAAAGAAGAAATAGTAGAAAAATATAAATCTGAATTTGAAGAAAAACTTAAAGAAGAAGAATTAGAAAAATTATTAACTAAAGTTAAATTAATTTTAGAAGAAGTAGAATATGAAATATTTAGACAAATAGTAGTTAAAGAAAAAATTAGAGCGGATGGAAGAAAAATGACTGAAATAAGACCATTATCTACAGATATTGATATTCTTCCAAGAACACATGGGTCAGCTTTATTTACAAGAGGAGAGACACAAAGTTTAGCAGTAACAACATTAGGCGCTCTAGGAGAACATCAAATTCTTGATGGGTTAAGTTTGGAAGCAGAAAAAAGGTTTATGTTACATTATAATTTCCCAGCATTTTCAGTTGGAGAAACAGGACGATATGGTGCTCCTGGACGTAGAGAAATAGGGCATGGTGCTTTAGGAGAAAGAGCATTATTACAAGTTATTCCAAGTGAAGAAGAATTTCCTTATACAATAAGAGTAGTATCAGAAATCTTAGAAAGTAATGGATCTAGTAGTCAAGCTACAATTTGTGCTGGTTGTTTATCACTTATGGCTGCAGGAGTACCAATTAAAGCTCCAGTTGCTGGTATCGCCATGGGACTTATTACATCAGGTAATGACTATACAATATTAACAGATATTCAGGGAATGGAAGATCACCTAGGAGATATGGATTTTAAAGTAGCAGGAACACGAGAGGGTATTTGCGCATTGCAAATGGATATTAAAATAAAAGGAATAACAAAAAAAATCTTGAAAGAAGCATTAGCACAAGCAAAAGATGCTCGAATAGAAATTTTAGATGTAATGGAAAAACAGATAAAAGAACCACGAAAAGAAGTAAGTAAATATGCTCCTAAAACATTTACTTTTATGATAAAACCGGAAAAAATAAAAGATGTTATTGGAAAAGGTGGAGAAATGATTACAAAAATCATTTTAGAAGCAAGTAATGTAAAATCAGTAACAGACATTAATGCTGTCAAAGTTGATTTAGAAGATGATGGAAGAGTGGTTATTTACCATTCTAATCAAGAAATAATTGATAAAACAGCAGAAATGATTAAAGATGTAGTTAAGGAAGTAGAAGAAGGGGAAGTTTATACTGCTAAGGTAGTAAAAATAGAAGAATTTGGTTGCTTTGTCCAAGTGTGGCCAGGATGTGAAGGGCTTGTACACATATCAGAATTAGCTAAAGAAAGAGTAAATAAAACAGAAGATGTTGTAAAATTAGGTGATGAAATAGTAGTTAAATGTATTGGTTGGGATAAAAAAGGTAGACTTAATTTTTCAAGAAAAAAAGTATTAGAAAATACTAATAAAAATTAAAAGAATAATATTTAAATATTTTATATTGTCTAATCTAGAATTAATAAATAAAGTATATTTTTTATAAAAGCGTAATATTTAAAATTTTTAAATGTTTACATTTGCCGTTAAAGAAGTCATTGAAAGAAATATTAATTAATGTTAAAATAATAATAGAAATAAAAAAAATAAGGAGACTTTAATGATGCATAAATGTAATAAAGCTTTTACATTAGTTGAACTATTAGCTGTTATAATTATATTAGGAGTTTTATTAATCATTGCTATTCCAAGTGTCACTAAATATATTGAAGATTCTAGAAAAGAAGTTTATGTTCAAAGTGCCAATGGTTATGTGGAAAGTGTAAAAGCAATGATAACTAGTCGTGAAATTTCTACTAAAAGAAAAGATACTACATATTACATACCAATTGATCTAATTAAAATAGAAAATGGTGGAGATTCTCCATATGGAAATTGGCTAGAAGCTTATGTAGTAGTTATTTATGAAGATAGTGAATATCAATATTTTTGGACAAGTATTGATGATACAGGGCATAAAATAGAATTAAAAAATATTGAAAATATTACGACAGCAGATATAGTAATTGATTCGACTAAAACGTTAAATAATAGTATTTCTATAGGTTCTAGAGATAAAATTTATACTTTAAAAGAAGATGGAACTTTTGATGAAAAAGCACCGCTTAACTATTATTGAAAATGAACAAATTCAATTATAATATTGTTTACATAAAATGGAACATCCAAATAAGAAAAGTGTGTTCCATTTTTTATTATAATTAAACCGGAATCAACTATGCTATTATTCATTTTAATACCATCTTTAAGCGGAGTATCACAATCTTTTTCGCCCCAAATTAAAAGAGTTTCAGAACTAATGTTTTTTAATAAATAACTTAAATCTTCGCTTACTATATTTGAAAAAGTTTTTTTCATATTATCATTTAATGATTTATAGTCTGCAGATCCAAAAATATTAACTAATTTTTTTAAATACAATTTTTTAAATTTTTTAGGAAAAATAATGCTTAATTTTTTTAATAATTTATATAAAAATTGTTTACCTTTTAATAATATACATTTTTTCTTTTTTATTCCAGCACCATCAATTATAATAAGTTTTTTAAATTTAATTTTTAACTTAGCATTAAGTATCAAAGCTATTCTAGTTCCAAAAGAATGTGTTATTACTATTGGCTCTTTTATATCTAATATATTAATAAAATTTTGTATTAATTCTGCATAGTCATATATTGTTAAATTACGATTAGGAAAACTAGAGTTACCAAATCCAGGATAATCAAGTATATAGACATTATAATACTTTTTCAAAGCATTAATCATAAGATTAAAAGTAGGTCTAGTATTTCCCCAACCAGGAAGTATTATAATATTTTCCTTTCCACTTCCAATCTTTTCATAATAAATATTAAAATCATTAATAATAATATTCATAAAATCACCTATAATAATTTATGAATTAAAAAAAATGATGTTAATTTATTGTCATTGTGATATAATCTATAAGAAGTAGGTGATTTATTGTATGAAAAAAACAAAAATAATATGTAGTATAGGACCAGCTAGTTCAAGCGTTGAAGTTATGAAAAAAATGGTAGAAGCTGGAATGAATGTAGCAAGAATTAACTTTTCACATGCTACTTTAGAAGAAAATAGACAAGTTCTTGAAACAATAAAAGAAGTAAGAACTTTAACAGGAGAAAATATTGCTATTTTGTATGATACCAAAGGACCTGATTTCAGATGCGGAATTATGCAAGAAGGTGGGGTTAACCTATTATCTGGTAATTTTATTAGAATAGTAAAAGAAAATGTTATAGGAAATGAAGAAAGATTTTCAGTTAATTGTCCAGATGCTATAGATAAAATAAAAGAAGGAAATACTATTTTACTTGAAGATGCATTGATGAAATTACAAGTAGTTTCTAAAGAATTTGATGGAGTAACCTGTGTTGTTGTTGATGGTGGTATTCTTAATTCTAAAAAAGGAATAAATGTTCCTGGTGTAAATTTGAATTTACCATTTATGAGCAAACAAGATATTGAAGATATAAAGTATGCATGTAATAATGGTGGAGATTTTTTAGCACTTTCTTTTGTTGAATCAAAAGAAAACATTCTAGAAGCAAGAAAACTTTTAGAAGAATTTAATCGCGAAGATATGCAAATTATTTCGAAAGTAGAAAGTAGCACAGCTTTGAAAAATCTTGATGATATAATTGAACTTAGCGATGGAGTGATGATTGCACGTGGTGATTTAGGAGTTGAAGTACCAATTCAAGAATTGCCAATAATTCAAAAAAATATGATAAAGAAGTGTAGAGAAAAAGGAAAATTCGTAATAGTCGCAACAGAAATGTTAGCATCCATGTATACGAATCCAAGACCAACTAGAGCAGAAGTGTCTGATATAAGCAATGCTGTTTTAGATGGAACAGATGCTGTTATGTTAAGTGGTGAATCAACTATTGGAAAACATCCAATAGAAGCCGTAAAATACATGGCTGATATTTGTGAAGAAACAGAAAAATATGGAGAATATTCATACAAGTTACAGTGTGGTAAATCTACTGATATAACAGAAGCTATAGCAAGTGCTGTATTAACTAGCGTTTCATCGTTGGCAGTAAAAGCAATTGTTGTTCCAACAACAGGTGGACATAGTGCTATGGTGATGAGTAACTTAAGGCCAAATACTATAATCCTTGCAATTTGTCCTAATGAAAAAATTGCAAGAAAATTATCGCTTAGCTATGGAGTATATCCTAAAATAGTAGAAATTGACGATAATAACATGGATGATGTTGTCCACCATTGTAAAAAAGAAGCTAAAGAATTTTTATCTTTAAAAGAAAAAGATGTAATTATTATTACAGGTGGTATTCATGATGATCCTCATATTAAGCAAACTAACTTTTTGAAAATTGAAGAAATTTAATAAATTATAACCTCAGTATTAATCATAAAACTGAGGTTTTTATATATTATTAAATATTGCGAAAGTCAAAAATGTATAGTAGAATAAAAATATAAAATAGGAAGAAGGTAAAATAATGAAAAACATGAATACAAACAAATATTCGAGTGGGGGGGGGGGCCACTTTACTAAAATAAAAGGTTTTACATTAATAGAACTATTAGCAGTAATAATAATACTAGGGGTATTAATGATAATAGCAATACCATCAGTAAGTAGTTATATAACAAATGCTAGAAAAAATGCTTATATAACGACAATAAAAGGGTATCAAAGTGGAATATCCCAAAAAGTAAATAACTTAGAATATTCATTTTT
>CASEVQ010000026.1:0-15874 GCA_949291455.1 uncultured bacterium | reverse complement strand
TAAAAGGGTATCAAAGTGGAATATCCCAAAAAGTAAATAACTTAGAATATTCATTTTTAGATATAGATACAACTTATTATGTACATATAGATAATATTAAACTTGAAAAAGGGGGAAAAAGTCCTTTTGGAGAGTGGTTAGATGCATATGTAGTAGTAACATATAATGGAAACGGATATGACTATTATTGGACAAGTGTAGATGAATCTGGACATAAAGTAATTTTAAAAGATATAGAAGATATAACAATTGATGATATAATTACTGATAGCGAAAAAAAGATAAGTAATAAAAGAGCAATAGATAACAAGAGCAAAATAGTAATAATAGATAAAAATGGAAATTCAATAGAAGAAACTCCCAGCTTAGAATATACAAAAGAAGAAGCAAGTCTTTGCTATAAATATTCAATTGATAATGGAAAAGTAAGTATATTATCATATGATGATACTTGCTCTAAAAATGTAAAAATACCGGATACAATAAGTGATTATCCTGTGGTAACACTTGCAGTTTATGCTTTTTTGAATAAAGGAATAGTAAGTGTAGAATTTCCTGATTCATTAGAGGAAATATCGAACTTTGCTTTTCAGGATAACAAGTTAGAAAAAGTTGAATTTCCTAGCGGCTTAAAAAAAATAGGTGCTGGTGCATTTGCAAATAATTTATTAACTGAATTACCAGATCTTTCAATGGTAGAAACATTAGGTGGAGGAGCTTTTTCAAATAATAAATTTGATGATAGTACTGCTTTTATTTATGCCAAAAATGATGATGGAACAAATGACTATAGAAAGATTATAGGATATGCTGGAACAGAGAAAAATTTAGTTATACCAAGTATTAAAGAAGGGATTGCTTTAAAGACTATTGGAGCCGAAGCATTTAGGTGGATAAAATTAGATTCTGTTGCTATACCAGAAGGTGTAGAAACTATTGAATCATATGCATTTAGTGGATGTTATTTATCTAGTGTAGAATTACCATCTACATTAAAGTATATTGATGGAGTGGCTTTTGCATATAATAAATTAACTTCTATAGAAATACCAGAAAGTGTTACATATATTGGAAATAGAAGTTTTAATAATAACCAGTTCGAAGATGAAGACGCTTTTATTTATGCAAGAAACAGTGATGGAAGTGTTGACTATTCAACCATTGTTAGTTATGGAGGAAAAAATAAAAAGGATATAGTTATTCCAGAAGAAAAAAATGGAGTAGTTTTGAAGAAAATAAGTTCATGGACATTTTTTGGAATAGGATTAACAAGTGTGACAATACCTAATACAGTAGTTGAGATAGGTGCATGGGCATTTAATGCTAATAATTTACCAGATGAAGAAGCTTTTATATATAAAAGAACAAAAGAAGGCATAGATTATTCGACAATAATTGGTTATGGTGGAGAAAAAAGAGAGAATGTGATAGTTCCAAACGAAAAAAACGGGGTATTATTAACAACAATTGATTCTTATGCCTTTTCGAATAGTGGAATAAAAAATATATCATTACCTGAAGGACTATTAACTATAAAAAATAGTGCATTTGATGCTTGTAAACTAACAGAAGTGACAATACCTTCGACTGTTACCACAATAGGCAATTCAGCATTTAGAAAAACATCATCAAATGAGAATCTAGTAAAAATAATAAATAAAACAGGAAAAAGTTTTGACTGGAGAAGTATAACAGCAGGTAATTATGAAGCAAATTTTGTAACAGGAACTATTAGACATCAATATGGAAACATAACTGTAGTTAATAATTAAAATGATAAAAACCACATTTCTTGTATAAAATAGAAATGTGGTTTTTAATATATTAAAATTAAGTTATAAAGACAAAACTAATAAAGAAAAATTTTTATATATGAAGTTTATCATTAAATTCAATGAAATTAATAATTAGTAAAATGGAGAATATATTAATCCCAAATTATATGCAAATAAAATAAAAAGAAAATAACATGTTAAAGACAAAAGTTTAGAATGTTTAATCGTTGAAATTATATTAAATTTGTATCATTTTTTATTATTGGTTTTTGTTTAAATAATTCAGTATTATCATTCATAACTAAATTGTATATTGAATCACATTTTAATTCTAGAGATAATAAATCAATATTCTCTTTTTTTATATTTGTTATTATTGGAATATTACATTCTCTTTTTATTGAGTTTAAATATTTTTTTCCAATATTATCAAATCCTAAGATCCTTATATATTTTAACTCTTTATTTTTTTTTACTTCCTCTTTAGTAAAAGAACATAAAATATGAGTAAACATTCTATTTATTTTATTGTACGTATATCGTTTAGTTTTAACAATGTTAATTAATTCTTCTAAGTTATTTGAATTATAAATACCTTTTAAAATCCTGTTTTCTATTCCTTCATCTACTGTTTGATATTTATTTAAATTATTTTTCTCAGTAATTATCTTATACTTTAAAAAATTAAAATAATTATTTTCCCAATTTTCCTTCTTTAAGTATTCTAAAGTTATATTAGGAACATAATTTTTTATGTCTTTTAATTCCTTTATTGCTTTTCTAATACTAGTAGCACTTGATATTTCATTATTTAATTCTGTATCATGATAATTATTAGTTCTTTTTATTGCCAGAGGAACAATATCTACATTTTGACTAATAATTTCTTTTATATATGATAATGCTAATATATCGTTTGGCTCTATTATTGTAAAATTAGAAAAATCTTTTAAAGCCCTTGAAAGTGCTGTTGGATAATTTAAACCATCTTTCAAATATCTTTTAATTCTTTTATTATATTCTTTATCATTTAATTGAATTTTTGCAAGCTGTTTAAATAATTCGATATTTGCACTTTCACTACCAAAAATTAATTTATTGCATTTTAATTTTTTTAATATTGAAATGGCACCTTTAGCAAATAAATCTGAACTTTGAGTTGCATACTGAAATGGTAGTTCAACAACTAAATTAATTCCATATTCTAAAGCAATTTTAGTTTTATCATATTTATTTATAATACTTAAATTTCCTCGTTGTAAAAAGTTTCCACCAAGAATTAAAATTATTTCTTCTCCATTTGCTAATTCTTTAACTTTATTTAAGTGATATAAATGCCCATTATGAAAAGGATTATATTCACATATTATTCCAACAGCCATAATAACACCTCTAAAGCTATTATACACAACTTTAATAAAAGTACTAGTATTTTTTTAAAATGTAATGTATAATCTTAACAATAACAAATTATTAGAAAGCAATACAAAATACAGTAAATTTTATGAAAAAATTAAAATATACTTGATTTACTTGAAGTTTTATGGCAAAATATTGTATTGGAAGTCTTCCTTTAAGTATATAGTTAATACTAAGAAGATTGATTAGAAGTTGGTTAGTGATGAAGAATTATAGAATAATCCTTTTATTACACTATTTTATAAGAAAGATGGGAGTGATTAATAATGGCAGTACCTTTTAGAAAAGTTTCAAAAACTAGAAAAAGAATGAGAAGAAGTCATAATGCTTTAGAAGTTGTAGGAACTGTTACTTGTAAAGAATGTGGTGCAGTAATTAAACCACATCGCGTTTGCAAAAAATGTGGAAGTTATAAAGGAAATAAAGTTATAGAAACAAAAAAAGCTGAGTAATTCGCTTTTTTTTTGCAAAAAATGTTACAAGTTATTGAATAAAAAAGTTACAAAGAACTACTTAGATCGCAATGTAAGAGCAAACATTATAGCATAAATAATACATATTTGCTTTTTAAATTATAACAAAGAAAATAATAGTTAGAAAAAAATATGATAGAAATATAACATAATAAATATATATTAATTTAGAATGAAAATATTAAAAATTAAAATAGGTTTAAATATAGACATAAATATAATTTTAAAGGCAAAAAGAAATTATATATATGGTGGTAATGAATTCAAGTAAAAAAATGAGTAGTTGATTATATTATGTTATTACTAAATATATAAAATGTTATGTTTAGATGATAAAATGTAAAAATACTTAATATTTAATATTTGTATGTGAAAAAAAACATTGCAAAACAAACTGCATATGATATAATTGTAAGCATAAGGAGTGTGTTTATGAAAAATAAGAAGTATTTAGGGTTATTAGGTTTAGGTTGTGGTGTTCTATTACTTACTGGATGCGGTGGAAAAACTTTAAATTGTGAAATGGATATGAGTGATATGCTTGCAGGTATGGGTAATATGACTGCTGAAATAGAAATAGACTATAATAGTGATGGTACTGAAGCAGAAAAAGCTACAATGACAATGACAGTTGAAGTTACAAGCGATGATGTAACAGATGAAATGATTGATAGTTTAGAAGAAAGCTTACAAGGAGAATGTGATACTGAAGATTCAGGATTTGATTCTTGCAAAGTAAAAAGAGATGGTAAAAAGATTGTTATGACTGCAACAGGAAGTGCTGATTCTATAGAAGGTGAAATAGAAGAACAAACTACTTTAGAAGATGCAAAAAAAGCTTTAGAAGACGCAGGTTATACTTGTGAGTAATTAATTGTCAAATAAAAAAATACTAGTTAATTTCTAGTATTTTTTTTAAAATTAAAATTAATTTTGTTTCTCAAGTTTTAATCTATCCATAATTATATTTAACATTTTATCTTGCAATTCTTTATCAGCGTCTTTCCATATAATTTCAAGAAATACTCCCATCCCAGGAAGAGTTATTTCATCTTGTTCTTCAATACTACCTTCAATAGCATTTCTTAAGGTTTCTTTTTTATCATTTTTAAAATTATTTATTATATAACTTCTAATATCTTTATTAATGTTCATCATCTCCTGCTTTTAGTATTATCTATAATTAAAAAAATATGCATACTATGTTATAATAAATGAAGAAATATTATGAGGTGGTATATTTATGAAACTAAAATTAGGAGAAGATATCTATGATATTTGTATAACAAAGAAAATTAGTAATAAAAACACCTATTTACGTGTAAAAGATGATTTGAAAATATATATTACAACTAACACTTTTACATCAAATAAAGAAATTGAAAATATAATTTTGAAAAATCAAGATGCAATAAAGAAAATGATTACTAAAGTTACAAATAAAAAAAATAAGCAAATGGGATTTTTTTATTTAGGTAAAAAATATGATATAATAAAAACCAGTAATAGTGGAATAACATTAGGACAAGAAAAACTTTTTATTAACAAAAATTTTAATGAAAATGATTTAGAAAAATGGTATAAAAAAGAAGCTTTAAAAATTTTTCAAGAACGACTTGATAGTTGTTATAATAATTTTACAAAAAAAATACCATATCCATCTTTAACTATTAGAAAAATGAAAACTAGATGGGGTGTTTGTAATACTAGAAATAAAAGAGTTACTTTAAATTTAGAACTTATAAAAAAACCTCTTTTTTGCTTAGATTATGTTATAGTACATGAATTGTCCCATTTGATTCATCCGAATCATTCTAAAGATTTTTGGCTATTGGTAGAGGATAATTGCAAAAATTATAAACAAATAAGAAAATTAATGAAAGAATATTAATTATATTATATAATTGATTTGGTGATATTATGCTAATTACAAGTTTGGATAATGATAAAGTAAAAGAATATATTAAATTAAAAGATAGAAAATATCGTAAGAAAACAAAAACATTTATTATTGAAGGAATGCATTTAGTACTAGAAGCTTATAAAAAAGGTATAATAAAAGAATTAATATTAGAGAAAGATACTGTAATGCCTTTCAATTTGCCAACTGTTTATATTACACATGAAATTATAAATAAAATAACAAGTATGGAATCTCCAAGTAATGTTATGGCTCTTTGCAATATGCTAGAAAATGATAATCTTATTGGAAATAAATTTTTATTATTAGATGGCATTCAAGATCCAGGAAATTTGGGAACTATAATAAGAAGCGCTGTTGCATTTAATATTGATACTATTGTTTTAAGTCTAGATACTGTTGATTTGTACAACCCCAAAGTAATAAGATCAACTCAGGGGATGATTTTTCATATTAACATTGTAATTGGAAATTTAGAAGTTATTATTGATAATTTAAAATCAAAAGAAATCCCAATATACGGTACTAGAGTTGATTATGGAATTAATGTAAATATATTAAAGGATAAAGATAAAAAAAAGTATGCCCTTGTTGTTGGTAATGAAGGAAATGGTATTAGAGAAAATGTAATGGAAAAATGTGATGAATTTTTATATATTGAAACAAATGAAGCAGTTGAAAGTCTTAATGTTGGAGTAGCTACCAGTATTATTTTATATGAACTTAATAAGTAGGTGATATGATGGATAATGAATATATCTATATTGGAAAAATAGTTAATACTCATGGAATAAAAGGTGAACTTAGGATTATAAGTGATTTTAAATATAAAAATAAAGTATTTTTAGAAAATAGGAATATATATATTAGTGAAGATTATGTTTGTGAAACGATAAATACATATAGACACCATAAAATATTTGATATGATTACTTTAAAAGGGTACAATAATATTAATCAAGTTTTAAAATATCTTAATCAATCTGTATATATTAAAAGAAATGATTTACTTTTAAATGACGATGAATTTTTAGATAATGATTTGATTAATTTAAATGTAGTTTTTAATAATAAAGAAGTTGGAAGAGTCTTAGCAATAAAGAAAACAGGAAATAATAGTAAAATTATTGAAGCAATTATTAATAATAAAAGAACTTTAATTCCATACCATAAAGATTTTATAAAGAAAATAGATATTAATAGTGGTTTTATAGAAATGAATCTTATTGAGGGGATGATTTGATGAAAATAGATATTTTGACTTTGTTTCCGTCAATGTTTGATGGTTTTCTTTCATGTTCAATAATAAAACGAGCTATCGATAAAAAATTAGTGGAAATTAATATTATTAATTTTAGAGATTATAGTAAAGATCCCCATCACAAAGTAGATGATACACCATATGGTGGAGGTAATGGAATGGTTCTTATGATACAACCTATATATGATGCAGTAATGAGTTTAAAGACAGTTGATAGTAAAGTTATACTATTGACACCTGATGGTGAAAAATATAATCAGAAAAAAGCTTATGATTTTAGTAAATTAAAACATTTAATAATTATATGTGGCCATTATGAAGGATTTGATGAAAGAATAAGAAGTATAGTTGATTTTTCTATAAGTATTGGTGATTATGTTTTGACAGGTGGAGAAATTCCTAGTATGATAATTACTGATAGTATTGTTCGCTTAATTCCGGGTGTAATTGAAGAAAAATCTCATTTAAATGATTCTTTTAACCCAACAACTAATTTATTAGATTATCCAACATATACAAAACCACGAGAATTTAATGGAATGATGGTTCCAGATGTATTATTAAGTGGTAATCACAAAGAAATAGAAGAATATAGAAAAAAGGAATGCATAAACAAAACTATAAAAAATCGTCCTGATTTATTAGAAAAGTAGGTGAAGTTATGGGAATTAATCAAAAATTTCTAATTGTAAAGGATAATGAATCAAAAGAGATTCAATATTTCGATTACGATAAAGTAAATGGATACAATTTATATTCAAAAGGTAATACTCATTTTGAAGATGCGATAGATGTAAATAGAATTATAATTATTAAACCAACTTTTATTGAAAAAATTGCCACTAAAAAGATGAATCAAAAATTTCAAAAATTTCTAAATATGGTATCAGTTGTGTGTGATGCTGAAGATGATGAAAATGGAGGATTATATCAAATTGTTTTGGATGAAGCAAATAAATTAAGAATGGAATTAATAAATAAATACAAAAAATACATAAGTCAGGAAAAATTTGAACTTATGCTAAAAAAAATTGAAATATTAGAAGAAGAAATAAAATTACGTAAGAGTTTTAATAAAATAGATGTTGAAGAAAAAAGTGTAAAAAAGGGCAGATAACCCTTTTTTTTTAATTTACTTTAAATTTTAAGTTGAAAAAAACTATAAAATAATTTACAATAGAAATATATAAAATAACAAAGTAAGGCGATGATAAAATGGGAAGTAACAGATTAGTAATACGTGAAGAAGAAATGAATAGTGCTGTAACTGGTTTAGACAAATGCTATATTGATACAGAAAATACTGGAAAAAATATGTCTACAAAATTTGCTGTATTAAAAAAAATTGGATTGTTTGGTGATGGTGTAGATAAGATAAATAAACAAATAAATAGTCTATCAAAATCTTTATTTAATGTAAAAAATATTGTTAGCAAAAACTCAAACGAAATGTTTGAAATGGATAGACAATTAGCTTATATTGCAGAAGATATAGAAATTCCACAAGATTTTACTAAAAACAATAGTATGTTTACTACTGAATTTAACAATATGATAATGTCAAAAAACGACGGAAGAGCAGTTGAAGAAGGACAACCTTTATCTAGTATTCCACAAGTTAGTAGCACCAGTAGTATTGAACAAACTACATTGGGTAATATTAACAATCAAGAATCAACTAATCAAGTAGAATATAACAATAATATTTTAGGAACAAAACAAGAACTTGGAAATATTAACAATAATCAATCCACAACAGAGCAGCAATTACGAGAACAATTTTCTACTACAAAGACTAATATTGGAAATATTAGCAATAATCAATCCATAGCAGAGCAACAATTAAGAGAACAATTTTCTACTACAAAGACTAATATTGGAAATATTAACAATAATGAATCCATAGCAGAACAACAATTGACTGAATCATTTAATAATATCAAATCTAATTCCACAACAATAGAAAATATTAATGACCCTGGGACTAGTATAGATGAGCAATTTAATTTTTCAAATGATATACATAATAAAATAGGTAGTCAACAAAATATTGAAGAAAAATAGAAGGAGTAGAAAAATATGATATTAAAAGTTAAACACGAAGAATTAAAAAATGTTACTGATTTAATGAAAAAAGATGCTGAGGCACTTTCAGAAGAAATAAGTAATGTATTAAGTCAAATTGAATTTTTAAAAAGCGTGTGGGAAGGATCAGATTCAACAATTTTTTATAATAATGCTTATAATTATTTTAATAAAATGACTACAATAGCAGTGGCAATACAAAATTTAAGTAAGTTTATAGATAAAGCAAATAATAATTATGAAGAACGAGATGAATCATTTAGCAGGGAACTAGATACGGAGGTTGATAACTATGAACAAGATAGCAATAACGGATTACAATCAATTTAATAGTGTTATAACTAGCTTTGAAAATTCATTAAATCATATCAAAGAAATATTTGCTAATGAAAAACAAAATATTGAGAATATAAACGCAACTGATATTTGGACTGGAAAAACTCAAGAAGTAATTTATACTAAATATAAATTATTATCAACAAATTTTGAACCGATAGAAGGGGCATTTCAAATTTATATTGACTTTTTAAAAAAAGTTTTACAAGATTATCAAAATATTGAAAATTACTTAAATCAAAATATTGAAGAGAATATTACTAACATCGACATCAATAGTTAGGAGGAAATAATATGAGTAATACTAAATTTGAATTTGACAGTGTTGATAGTGAAACAAATAGCCTTGGTACGTCGACAGAATATTCTCAAAGTACTTCTAATCAAGTGTTTGACAATTTAAAAGAAACAACAAATGCTAATACAGAGGCTGAAAATATAAGTGCACAAATAACTGAAGCAGGAATTAGTCAACCTTTTGTTGAATCAAATGGCTACGTCGAAGGTGGAATGAGTGCGATTACTGACAAAAGTAATGGTACAAAATATTACGTTGTTGCTAATATTAACAATGAAGATAAAAATTGTGTTTTGATATATGGTGATGAAGGTGAGTATTATCTAGTTGATGCTGAAACTGGACAAAAATATAGTGGAGCAGAAGTATCTGAAAGTCAAATAACTAAAATTTATAATACAAATGCATATAAAACTAAAGCTGATGGTTACAGTGAATTATCAGATCCTTCTAATAGTTTAACCGCTAGATTAAATGGTTATGGAACTGCTGATAGACCAGATATTCATGATAATTATATGCATCATACACATATAACTCAAAGATCAGATTTA
The DNA here is from genome assembly GCA_949291455.1 of uncultured bacterium. GTDB lineage: Bacteria > Bacillota_I > Bacilli_A > RF39 > UBA660 > RUG13868. Next base: position 5,752 of record CASEVQ010000026.1, on the reverse strand, counting down.
TCAAATTTACCATTGATAAAAACTGGTGGAAGTGATAATAAAACATATAGCAGTTTTGATGCCGCAGTACAACAATATATGACGCAAACAGGAGAAAGTGAAGTAATAGCTAAAGAAGAAGTACAAAAAGCAATAGACTCAGGTGGAATAAAAATTTCAGACTCTGGTGACTATTCATATGAAACATCATTAACAAGAGAAGAAGCTATTCAGAAACTTACTAGCAGTGGGCAATGGTTACGACAAGATGCAGAAATTTATGTTGATACATATGCAAAACAAAACAATATAACTTTCAAGGCAGATTTAAAAAATGATTATTTTAACGGAACAAAATATCAAGAATGGTATGAAACACTGAAAAATGTTGATTGCAAAAGTCTAGCAACAGAACTCGATCTTGAAGTAGCATCACTTAAGACTCAGTTTGAAAATGTAAAAAATCAACTAACAGAATGGGAAGGAAGTGCTTCCGGCAAAGCAAAAGAAGCTATTGCATGTATATTAGGAAAATTTATAGTAACTATGGATAATATTGAAAATTCACTAGAGCCAGCTACTGAAGCTATAGAAAATTTATTTGATACTTTAGAAGACTTAAAGAGTGAAAATGATGTATTAATAAAATATCTATCGGATTTGGAATACCTTAATAACAATCAACCACGACAATTTGAGACAAAGACGAAAGATGATGGAACAACTTATAGAGCAATTACTTCTAGTTATAAAACTTGGGAAAATAGGATTAAAGAGTTAAATCATAATATTGAAATGCAAAGAAAAAAACTAGATGATATTGTTTCACAAATAGAAGAATACTATGTTTTAATTCAAAATTACTGTCAAGTTATAAAAGAATTCTCATCATTTGTTTCACCAAGTGGAACTAATTATTACAAAATATCAAGTGCTGATAACGTTGTAACGTATCATGATGATATTCTTAGACATTTTGAAGATTACACTAAAATGCCAGTTATTACGAACCTCACAGATTATAAAGTCGGTGATATAATAAAATTTGATGATAGTTATGGAACATTATATAAAATTGTGGGATATTATATTGGTGAAGATGGTCAAATGTATCTAAATATAATAGCTGTTGATGAAAATGGTAAAGAGTTAGAAGGTGCTGAACCAATTACAGTTTGGGATCCAAGAGAAATTTCACCGGTTGGCAGTGGGGTTGAAGAACCAACTACTGTAACACCAAGTCCAACAACACCTGATAAAGTAACGCCAACACCAACACCAACGCCAACGCCAACACCAACACCAACACCAACACCAACACCAACACCAACGCCAACGCCAACGCCAACACCAACGCCAACGCCAACGCCAACGCCAACACCAACGCCAACGCCAACACCAACACCAACGCCAACGCCAACACCATCGCCAACGCCAACGCCAACACCAACGCCAACACCAACACCAACGCCAGACACTCCATTTGTTCCTGATACAGGAATTGGAAGAATTTTTGATGATAGTAAGTCAATGTCATCAGTTGGTTTAGCAGGTTTAGCAGGTTTAGGTTTAGGTGCCGTAGGTTTAGGAGCAGCACAATTAGCTGGTAAAAAAGAAAAAGAAGAAAATCAAGAAAATGAAAATTCAGAAGAGATAATGTAAGCCCTTGTATAGGGCTTTTATTGTAGGTGGTTTATATAAATAAAAAATATAAAATAGCGGTTTATGCTATATGCAAAAATGAATCTAAAAATATTGATAGGTGGTACAAATCAATGTGTGAAGCTGATATAATATATGTACTAGATACAGGATCAACTGATAATAGTATTGAAATATTAAAAAAGTATCCTAATGTTATTGTACATCAAAATATTATCTTACCATGGAGATTTGACATAGCAAGGAATAAATCATTATCGTATGTTGATAACGATATTGATATTTGCGTATGCACTGATCTAGATGAAAATTTTAATAAAGGATGGCGCAAATTATTAGAAGAAAAATGGTTACCTGATACGACAAGTGTTAGATATACCTATAATTGGGATTTTGATAAAATAAATAGACCAACATTAACCTTTTATTTAAATAAGATTCATAAAAGACACGGATTTTCTTGGAAAAATGTTATTCATGAGTATCTTGAATATAATGAACGAGAAAATATAGTTTACATTCCAGAAATAGTTTTGAACCATTATCAAGATAAGACAAAGTCAAGAAGCAATTATTTAAAATTATTAGAAAATTCTATTCGTGATAATCCTAATAATTGTCGTAATATTTATTTGTTAGGAAGAGAATATTTAGTTTTAGAAAAGTATGAAAAAGCAATAAAAATGTTTAATACTTATTTATTTTTAAATAAGCAAATAAAAAACGAAGAAGTAAGTAAAGTTATGAATCTACTTGCATCATCATATATGAATTTAAATGATATAGAGAATGCTATTAAATGGTATAAAAACTCTATAATAACATTACCAAAAAGTAGAAATTCTTACTACGATTTAGCAATATTATATTTTAATAATAAGGATTATAATAACTCATATATATATTTAAAAGAAGCAATTAAAATTTCTAAAGGAGAAGATGTATATACTAAAAATTCTAATTGCTGGAATGAAATAATTTATGATTACTTATCCATTGCAGCTTTTAATTTAAAAAAATATAAAGAAGCTTATAATTACTCACGTTTAGCTTTTTTAATAAATCCTAGTGATAAAAGAATACAAGAAAATTATAACATTATTTTGAATAGTTATAGAAAGTATAAAGGTGAATTATGAAAAATAAAAAAGTTTTATCTATATTATTTATAATCATAATAATAGTGTCAATAAGTCTAATTATTATTGATTTTAATAAACCTAGGGAAAATGATCATTTATTTGAAACAACGCCAGAAGAAATAATTGTTTCTGAAGAAGATAAAGAACCAGTTGAAATAAAAGAAGATATAACAATTAAAATAGCACCAGATATTGATTTAAATGAGGCAAGATTAAATTATGGTAATAATGATATAATTGGCCGCTTAGAAATACCAAATTTATTTAATATTCTTATAGTAAAAGGAAATAATAATGAATATTATTTAAATCATTCAATTGAACGAAAAGAAGATATTCGTGGAAGTGAATTTATGGATTATCGCTTAAACGTTAATAGTAAACAAATTAACATCTATGGGCACAATAGTCGTGATGAAAAAATACAGGTTCCATTTCTTAGACTGGAAAAATATTTAAATGAAGAGTTTTTTATTAATAATCCATATATAATATTTCAATATGATAATGGAAAGAACATATATGAAATAATTTCAATAAAAGAAATAACTACAGATTATGAGCATATGAATTTTAACACAACAGGAACCGATTTTGTAAAACATGTCGATAAATTAAAGTCAAATTCTATTTTTACAAGAGATTTATATTATGATGAAAATTCTGAAATAATTGTATTACAAACCTGTTCGCACCATCTTGACAATGCATATTATATAATTACTGCAATAAAATTATAATAAAAAAATCGTTGAAATTTAATTAAAGTGCACAATTAAGTGCATTACGACTTAAAATGTGTATTTTCATAAGAAAATAAAGTGCACAATTAAGTGCATTACGACTTAAAATGTGTATTTTCATAAGAAAATGCACATTTTTTAGTCGTTTTAAGAAAAAAAGAATGGTGTAAAATAACAATAAGTGGTATATTATGTTTGACAAATAATTTTTATTCCACGCCAAAAAGTGTAGAAATTGTATTTTTTTAAAACTAACTGCACATTAATTGTGCACTTTCAAAAAAAATCAACAAAATTAACGAAATTATATTTTAGCTTTAAATAAGTGTTGCATTAATTAAATTGATATGATATAATTTTACTCGTTAGTAATCCGCTGACTATTTAGTTATGATTTCTGTAAAACAAGGAAAGGATGATAGACGTGAACGTAATTGATAAAATTACACAAAAACAGTTAAATTCAAACATACCAGAATTTAGAGTTGGTGATACTGTAAAAGTAAATGTAAAAATAATTGAAGGGAACAAAGAAAGAATTCAAGCATATGAAGGAGTTGTAACAGCTCGTAAAGGTGGAGGAATAAGTGAGACATTTACTGTAAGAAAAAACTCTTATGGTGTAGGTGTAGATAGAATATTCCCTGTTCATTCACCAAAAATTGCAAATATTGAAGTATTGAGAAGAGGAAAAGTAAGAAAAGCAAAATTAAATTTCTTAAAGAATGTAATTGGTCAATACAGAATTAAAGAAAGAGGACAAAAGTAAGAGACCTAGTCTCTTTTTTAATTATGAAAAAATTTATAAAAGAAATTTATCCATATTTAATTGTTTTAGTAATTGTTATATTAGTTAAGCAATTTATAGTATCTCCAATTCAGGTTAATGGTGATTCAATGTATGATACACTTCGTAATAATGATATTATGATTTTAAATAAGCTAGCATATAAATTTAATGATATTGAAAGATTTGACATTGTTGTCATAAAATATGAAGGTAGGCATTTAATTAAAAGAGTCATTGGATTGCCTGGTGATAAAATTAGAATAGAAGATAATAAATTATATATTAATGATGAGTATGTAGAAGAACCTTATCTTTCTTCTTCTACTATTACTGAAAATTATGAATTGCCTAATATAATTCCAACAGATTATTATTTTGTTTTAGGAGATAATCGTAGTGTATCTTTAGATAGTAGAAATTTAGGATTATTTTCCAAAAATCAAATTGAAGGGAAAGCAAGTTTAACGATTTTCCCATTTGGAAGATTTGGATTTAAAGAATAATATTGATACTTTTATCAATATTTTTTCTTTTCTAAACAAAAAAATTTGTTTATAATAAATTAAGGAGATACATATGAAAAAAGAAAATTATAAATACTTATTTTTGTTTATTTTTTTTACAATCATTTTATTTTTAAGTCCAAGATCAGGAGATGATTGGGGAAACTTTTTAGAAGGTAGTCTTGGAATAAGACATATGATTGGCAATGCTATAGGTATGTATTTTGACTGGGAAGGAAGATTTATTAGTCGTTTGTTAATAAATTTTTTAACATTTTATAAACCTATATGGAATATTTTAAATAGTTTAATTATAATAGGAATAATTTATTTTATAAATAAAATTGCTAATCCAAAAGGCAGAAAAGATATTTTTTATTTAACTGTATTAATAATCTTAGCAATGAACATTTACACTTTTTCACAAGTAGTAGTGTGGATAGCAGGCAATATAACTTATTTATTTGTAATTCTTCTATTACTTTATTATTTTTATGCACTCATTAATCAAAAATATAATCAAAAAGTATATCATGCACTACTGTTGTTATTAAATTTTATTATCCCAATGTTTGTCGAGCATACAGGAGTAATATTAGTTATAGGAAATTTATTAATATTAATTTATGAGTATTTTAGGACGCATAAAATTAATAAAAAAATGTTCTTTTATCTTGTTATCTCAATAGTTGGACTTTTATTAATGCTTTTAAGTCCTGGAACATATCAAAGAAGTCAAATCGAGAATATTGAATTTAAAAACTTATCTATATTCCAAAAAATTTGGTATAATATTCCTAATTTTATATACTATACATATTATATTAATTACTATATGATTTTGTTAATGATAATTAGTAATTACTATTTAATAAATGAAATAGTAAAGAACAAAGTATTTAAAATTATAGGTTATATATATTTGATTTTATT
>CASEVQ010000025.1 GCA_949291455.1 uncultured bacterium | reverse complement strand
CGTTGAATTAAAAAGATAATTCTCGCGATTGCGAAAAAAATCAATTTTATAACTAAATGCACGTTTTTATAGTGAAAAATGTGTATTTTTTATTGATTAATTTTAAAAAAAGGAGTATTTTAATAGTAGATGACGAGAATTTAATATTTTTATGTCACGCGAGAAAGTGACGAAAAGTTTTATTTTTTAAAAATTATAGAACTAAATTCTCGCCATGGTTTTTAAAATTATAAGTGATTTGTTGTTTCACTTGTCATTTATAATTTAATAATAATTAGGTTAATCTAATTTATTGTTTATCTAATTTATTGTTTATCTATTTTATTTGTTGAAGGTTTAAAATAGATAGTAATTTTTTTTATCTCATCGTTAACGATGAGATTTTTTCAATAAATCAGATGATAAATTTACTTTGTCTGATTTAATATATTTGATATTCAATTTTTCAATTAATTCTTGATTAATTAAACTTTGAACCACTTCATAAGGTGTTTTATTATTTAAAATTAATCTACTAGTAGAATTAATATGAGAAGCAATTAAATTGCAGCCTTCTTGAGTTAAACTATTAAAAGATGTACCTTTTGGTAATATATATCTAATGTATTCATGATTTTTTTCTATTGATCCTTTTTGATAAGAACAATAAGAATCACAATAAAAAACATGAGATAATACTTCACTAGTAATATAATCAACTTCAATGCTAATTGGGTTGAAAAATTCTGGTCCGTTATCAGTCAAAATAACTTCAAAGATTCTTTTGAAATTATCAATGCCAATGATATTTTTAATTTTAATAAACACTTTTTCTACTTCAGCCATAGTTTTTGATTCCATTAAAAATATTAGCATAAAGTTAGAATTTCTAAATAATAAAGTAAGAAATACTTTACCACCTTTAATTCCTTCAACAGTATCCATCTCAACAATAGATGCATTGGGATGCATAGATAGGTAATCGTTAAAATCATTATATGTTCTTCCGATTCTTATAATGGATTCTGTTCTTGTTCTTCTTTTTTCATTATCTTTTCTAGGTTTATATTTTACTTTTCTAGCTAAGTCAATATTTCTAAATGAAAAAAAAATTTAAATTAACATAAGAGTAAAAGGTAGGTTTAGAAAAATATAATAAATCAGGATTATTAATGAAAACGTGATTAATACTTTGATGTTGATCCTTAATTAAAGGTGTAATAACATTATTGATTTGATAAATTTCTTCTTGAGATAATCTGATACCAATTCTAGATTCTGATTTAAATTCGTTATATTCTTTATTAGCATCCTTTGCACGATAATAATATTTAGAATATCTACAATGAGATCTTTTCTTACAGCCATTACAAACATATGGCGCTGAATTTAATAAAATGCATGTTTTTTCTTTAAAATTAATACACGATTTTTTACATGATTTTAATCCGGCATTTTCACAAGTATCAACATGAATACAATTAGCAAATGTAGAATTATACTGAACAGACTCTTTTTTAAATCTATGATTTAGTATTTCTTTGGCAATAGTTGTTCTATGTTTATTAATTTCTTTGCCTATTTCTGTAAAATTCCAATTATCTTTTAATTTATCTTCAATTTTATAATAAACTCCTTTCATGACAAATGAAACGATATTTATTATAAAATTAAATTCTCTTAAATCAACTAATCGAGAATTTACTATTTTAATTTACTCTAGATAATTTTTTGCGATTTAAAATAAAAAAATATTGACAATGACAGGATTAATATGATATTATCATTTTGTTGTCAATTATGGGGCATTAGCTCAGCTGGGAGAGCGCCACGTTTGCACCGTGGAGGTCAGCGGTTCGATCCCGCTATGCTCCACCATATTGATTTATGCGTTAATTAAAAACGCTTTTTTTTTGCAATTTTAAGTATATTTTCTTAAACCTTTATAATAAGTGTATTTTTTTTATGGACATAAATTATTATGAAGGAGGAATAATATGAAAGAATATGCAATATATCCATTTCAAACAATGAATATAACTCAAAATTGGAATCAAGGAAATCATATAAATCATTGGAAACAAAGTACTAATTATAGTGATAAACCTTGGGATGAAGCTGGTAAAGATATAAATCAAGATTTTTTTATTCCACAAAATGATTTTGTTGTAGAAGAAGTTTTAGGAATTAATAGCAATATAACTAATTCTGTTAGATTAAAATCTATTAATAAATTATATATACCATATAAAAAAGATCCAGATTATTTATATTTAACTTTAACACATATGAATGAAGAAAATTTAAAACAGATTTCCAAAGGACAAATTATTAAAAAAGGAAGTATGATTTTATTAGAAGGAAAAGATGGTATTGCAACAGGAAATCATTTTCATATTACAGCAAATTTAGGAAAATATTATGGACTTTTAAAAAACTCTAATAATGCATGGTGTTTTACATATGATAAATCTTTATTACCGGAAGAAGCATTTTATATAGAAAAAAATTTTACTAATATTATAAATTCTCAAGGTAGTAATTTTATAGATGTACCAAAAGAAATAAATATTATAGGAGTACCTGTTGAAAAAAATTCATTAAAAAACCAAATTGAAACTACAAAATCAGTAAAATGCTATAAAAATCCAAATTTAGATTCAGAAGTTATAGGAAATGTAAAAGAAGGATTTTATAATTATACGGAAAAAATAGATGATGGAACATTTATCTGGTATAATATAGGAATAGGTTATATTCTTTATCAAAATGAATTTATCAATATCTATCCTAAAATCGAGAAAGAAGAAGAAAAAGATAGTAATTCAAAATTTTATAAAAAATTGTTTACGATTATTACATATTGGATAAAAAAAGTTTTAAATATATATAGTGAATTAAAAAAATAAATTAAATATTGAGTAAAAAGGGCTTTAAACTCTTTTTATTTTTATTTAATTGATTTATTATTGCGTTATAGATATAATTTATTTGGTGATAATATGGAATCTTTAATCGTTTTTCCAAAAATAGAAAATGAATTATCTTTTATGAAATTAAATGAATCTTTGAAAGAAGACAAAGTTTACAATAGTAAATTTTCTTTAGAAGAACATAATAAAATAAAAATAAATGCTATAGAATTCAATGAATGTTACTTTGACAATTTAAAAATTATTAACAGTAATTTCTATAATATTTATTTTGTAGATGTTATATTCAATAATTGTGATTTTTCTAATTCGAATTTTGAATTGTGTTCTTTTATTAGATGCCAATTTAAAAATTGTAAGTTGTTGGGAAGTAATTTTTTTAATTCATCATTTCAAAATGTTAGTTTCAATGGTATGTTAAAATATATAAATTTTGCTAATAATAAAATACAAAAAGTAGAATTTAAAAAAAGTATTTTAGATGAAGGAAGATTCTTAGAAAATAAATTTTCTTTTATTTATTTTTATGAATGTGATATGATTAGAATAGAGTTTGTTAAATGTAATTTAAGTAACATTGATTTTACAAATGATAATATTGATGGAATGATTATAGATCCAAAAGAACTTAAAGGCGCCATACTTAATAATTATCAAGCGTGTATGGTTGCAAAAATGTTGGGAATAGTTATAGAAGGATAGTGATAATATGTTAAGTGCAAAAAATATAGTTAAATATTATGGAAAAAATTGTGCTGTAGATAATTTATCATTTGAAGTTAAAAATGGTGAAATTTTTGGACTTTTAGGAGAAAATGGAGCAGGGAAAACTACAACTTTTAGAATTATAATGGGATTATTGGATAGTGATAGTGGAAGTGTATTGTTGGATGGAAAAAAAATTGATTATAGTTTAACAGACAAAATTGGATTTTTAACAGAAGAAAGAAGTTTACTTACAAAAATGACAGTAAAAGAGCAAATTATCTTTTATGGTTCTTTAAAAGGAATGGAAGAGGAAGAAATTTTAAAAAAATTAGATGATCTTTTAAAAGAATTTGAAATTTTAGAGTATAAAAATAGAAAGATAAAAGAATTATCGAAAGGTAATCAGCAAAAAATTCAATTTATTGCAGCAATAATAAATGATCCTAAATTATTAATTTTAGACGAACCATTTACAGGTCTTGATCCAATAAATGTAGAACTGTTTAAAAATCATATAAGAAAATTGCAAAAAAAAGGTTGTTCAATTATTTTTTCATCACATCAAATGGAGCATATTGAAGAATTTTGCGAAAAATTAGTTATTCTAGTAAAAGGTAAAAGTATTTTAGAAGGATACATAAAAGATATAAAAAAAGAATATCGAAAAAAGAATATATTCATAAAAGGCAATATTGATATTGATGAAATTAAAAAAGTTTCTGGTGTAATTGATGTGATAAAAAATATTGATGATTATACTGTAAAAATAGAAAGCGATGAAGTTGTTTCTAAGGTGTTTAAGAAGATTTCCAAATGCAATATAACTAAATTTTTAGTTGAAGAAGCTAGTTTAAATGAAATTTTTATTTCAAAAGTAGGTGAAGCAAAATGATGAGAAAATTTATGTTTTTAGTAAGTTATGGCCTTAAGAAAAAACTAAAATCTAAAGCATTTATTATTTCGAATATTGTTTTAATTGTATTATTGGTAGCTATAATAAACATAGACAGCATTATTAATTATTTTGGTGGTGATTTTAATGAAACCGTCAATATTTATGTTATTGATAACACTAATGAATCATTTAATACTTTTAAAAGTAATTATGAGAACTTAAATCTTAATATTTTTGAAGAAAATTCAAAAGATGATAATAAAAAAACTAATATTGTATTGATTAGTGAAAAAAAATTAGATGTATTAAAAGAAGAAATTAAAGATAAAAGTGATATTATTATTGAATTTAAAAATGATGTTGATAATTATTTAAGTGCTTCTGTTATAAGCGATGGTTATATTGATATGCTCACTTATCAAGGAATAGTTCAAAGTATAAATAATACAAAATATTCTTTAGCATTAAAAAATAGTAATATTGACGTAAATGAATTAAATGAAATTTCAAAAGCGCCAGTTATTGAAAGAATAATTTTAGATGAAGGAAAAAATACTGAAGAAGAAAATATGAATACTATTATGACAGTTGTTTTCCCAACATTAATTTTACCATTTTTCATGTTAATACTTTTATTAGTACAATTAATAGGTGGTGAAATAAACGAAGAAAAAACTACTAGAAGTATGGAAGTTATTATTTCTAATGTATCTGCTAAGGTTCATTTATTCTCAAAACTAGTAACAAATAATATATTTGTTATTCTACAAGCAGTATTAGTTTTCATTTATGGTGCTATAGGACTTTTTATTAGAAACGTAACAGGTGGTTCTGATATTATAACAGGTGAAATTAGCAATGCTTTGTCTATTGTTAGTAGTTCTGGATTAATGAATAAGCTATTTTATATTGTTCCAATAACAATAATACTTATGATATTATCTTTCATTGCATATTCTTTATTAGCAAGTGTACTAGCAAGTATGACTGTAAATGTTGAAGATTATCAACAAGTTCAAGCTCCAATTATTATTATTTGTTTAATCGGCTATTATTTATCTGTAATGGCTGGAATGTTTGAGGGAAGTATTTTTATTAAATTTTTAAGTTATGTACCTTTGATTTCTTGTCTTCTTTCACCAGCGCTTCTAATTATAGGACAAATTGGAATAATTGATTCTTTTATATCCATAATAATAATGGGTGTATTTATTTACTTTTTGGCTAAATATGGTTTAAGAATATATAAAATAGGTATACTTAATTATTCTACAGATAAAATGTGGAAAAAAATGTTTAAAGCTGCTAAAAAGAGTTGATTTGTATGAAGAAGTGTGTTGTTATATATAATCCTAATAGCGGAAAAAATAATAAAGTTGATTTTATTAATAAATTTGAACAAATTTTAAATGAAAATAATTATGATGTTAAATTTGTTTGTTCAAAATACCAAGGAAATATTGTTGAAATTGTTTCTTCACTAGAAGATAATATAGATCTTGTTATTTCTCTTGGTGGCGATGGGACTTTCAATGAATCTATGCGTGGTAATTTTAAAAGAAAGAAAAGATTAGTTTTAGCTCATATACCAGTTGGCACGACAAATGATGTAGGAAAAATGTTTGGTTACGGTAAAAACATAATAAATAATTTAAAACTTCTTATGGATGGAAAACTTGTAAATATTGACATATGTACAATAGACGATGAACCATTTGTATATGTTGCTGGTTTTGGAAAATTTATGAATATTCCTTATGAAACAAGCAGAAGTTCTAAAAAAAAGATAGGGTATTTAGCTTATTTATTGAATGGTGCAAAGGATTTAATAAGATTTACAAAAATGCATGAAATATCTTATATTATTGATGGCAAAGAGTATAGTGGTAGTTATTCTTTTATGTTAGTAGCTAATGCTACTAGAATTGCTGGAATTAATAATGTTTTTCGTGATGTTAAACTTAATGATCATAAAGTTGAAGTTGTTTTTTGTAGCTTAAAAAAAAGAAAAGATATTGTAAAAACTTTGTATTATTTAAGAAAAACAGATATATCAAATGTACCTGGTTTTAGCTTTTATAAAGCAAGTAATATTAAAGTCAAGATAAATAAGCAGAATAAAGTAAATTGGTGTATTGATGGTGAAAAGTTTGAAGTAGAAAAAGAAGAAGTGGAAATAAAAGTTGATTACAATGTCAAAATAATGATTCCTAAAATTAATATTAATAAGTTATTTATAAAATAAAAAAAGATTTGTCTTTCAAATCTTTTTAATTTTCTGAATCTTTTATATAACCATTAGCTGTTAATTTTGAAATAGTTTTAGTTTTAGTAGTACTTCCAGATATTCTTTGCATTTTGGAAATTTCCTCTCCTTCGGTTAAAAATATTGTTGTTGGTGTTCCGGTTATTTTAAATTCCAATTGAAATTCATCATATTCTTCTTCTGTCATATCATTTATATTAAGTTGATAACCAACAATTTTATATTCTGTTAAAGTTTCTTTTAATATTGGTGAATATGCCATACATGCTGAACAACCATCTTGAATAACTTCAAAAAAGAAAGTTTCTCTATTTTCTCTTTTTTCTTTAAATTCTTTATAATCTATTTTGACAAGATATTCATTATTTTCTTCATTATTACAACCAGTAAATATTAATAATAGTATTACAATAATTAAAACTATTTTTTTGCTTTTCATAAAACGCACCTCTATTGGAAGAATAACATAATTTAAGTAATATTTCAAATAAAATATTTGAATTTTATTATATTTATAGTATAATTTTAGTGTATACTAATTATGATAAAAGACTAGCAAATAAAAACAAAATCTTATTGAAATTGGGTGGTAATATGAAAAAAGTATTTATTTTATTTATCTTTGTATTATTAATTATTTGTAATACTGATTCTGTTTTTGCAGCTAATCTATGTACAAAAGAAAAGTATAATGATTTGAAAGAAAAAGCATTGAACGTAGAAATAGAGTGGGAACTAAAGTATGATGAAAATGATAATTTTTATTTTAAAGTTAATGCTAATAATGTAGATGATGACTTAATTCTTTTCTTTGATAATCTTTATTACGAACCAAAAGATGGAAATATAGAGGTATTAACTTTTTTAGAAGGTGGTAATACATATCAATTTAAATTTTATGGTGGCTATAATCATCCATGTGTGGAAGAATACATTTACACTAGAAATTTGACTATTCCCAAATACAATAAATATAGTGAATTAGAAGTATGTTCTGAATACTCTGAATGGGAATTGTGCGATAAATGGTATTCCGGGGAAATTAAAGATACTGAAGATTTTTATAATAAATTAGAAGAATATAAGAAAAAACTTGCAAGTGGAGAAATTGTAATAGAAAAAGATAATAATAAGTTATATTATAGCTTTGGCATAATAATAATAATAATAATTGCTATTTTGTTTTTATTATTTTATAAGAAAAAGAAAAAAAGGTGATAAAGTGAAGAAAATTTTAATACTTAGTTTGTTATTTTTTCCGTTAATCTCTATTATTAATGTAGATGCTGCCAATATTTGCACTGCCACTAAATATAATGAATTAAAAAGAGAAGCTTATAAAGTGGAATTAACTTGGGATTTAAAGTTTGATGATGCTCATAACCATTATTTTGAAGTAACAGTAGCAAATATGAATAAAGATGTTTTATTAAAATTTGGCGATGCTGTTTATGAAGCTAACGATGATGGTAGCCAATTTATAATAAATACAGTTCTAGAAGGTGGCAATACTTATGAATTTAAGTTTTATGGTGGTTATGATAATCCTTGCGTAGAAGAATATATATATACAAAAGAATTAACATTACCAAAATATAATAAATATAATGAATTAGAAGAATGTATCGAATATGAAGAATTTCCACTATGTAATAAATGGTATCCTGGTGATATAAAAGACAAAGATTATTTTTTAGAGCAATTAGAAATTTATAAAAAAAGTTTAGAAAAGCCAGAAGAACCAAAACCAGTTGTAGAAAACAAAAATATTTTTCAAAAAATATGGGACTTTTATATAAATAATATTAAAATAACATTTCCAATAACAATGCTAATAATATTATCAATAATTATTTTAGTAATTATTAAAATAAGAAAAGAAAAGAAAAAGATAAAAATTAATTTGGATATATAAAATATAGGAGGTGATTGAAAATGAAAAAAATAATAGTAATTATAATAGCAACGTTAGTTTTTATATTACCATTTTTTTCATATGCTGCAGGTGATGTTATGACTGCACATGGATATCAAATAACAATATGGAAATATTCTGGGACTGGAACACCACAGCAAGTTGGAAAGCCTATATTAATATACCATCCAGATTTATTTGGCGATATAACTGTTCATAAAGCTGTAGAATATCCAACAAGTTATAGTGCATTAATGAGCAAAAATTGGGGAATGAGTCAAATTATTGATAGAGATGCTGATTCGACATGGGCTGATACAGACACAGGAACTACTATTGATGGAATATTTATAGATAATTTATTTGGTAATCCCAACAATTCTGGGTCTAATCGAGTGGTTGAGGATGAATTTGGTAATGAGTTTATAGTTCATAATCAATATTTTTATAGTTATGATCTTTCGGATTTAGCTTGTGCACCTGAAGCTGGATGCTTTTCTGCTAAAAGTGTTTGTGTCACAAAAAGTTCAGACCCACGTGATTCAGGAAAAACTGGTTATCAGAAATATATAATCCGTTATTCAACTCAATATAGAATAGTAACATACAAAGCAAGCGATATAACAAATTTAGGTGATTATTACAAAACATATTCTGATAGTAATTTAACAGAAAGTAATGTTGTTGCAGGTTATTTGGATAACATAATAAAAAATAAATATTTTAAGGATATACAAGCAGTAAAGCAATACTTTGGAATAGATATAGACTATAGTGAAATTGATAAATATTATATATCAATAGAGCCTGTGCAAAGGGTATTAGACGATATAGCTAGATTGGGTAAAACATTCTCATTAGCAACCATTACGTATATAAAACAAGAAGAAACAACTTGGGGAATTAGTGGTAGCAATAGTGATTTTCACGAAGTTTGGTATAAGACCGGAGAAAAATGTGGAGCATACGAATGCAAGTGTAAAAATAAGAAAATATGTAGTGTAGTTATGGCAGAAGATAAAGCAAGTTGTCTTGCTATGGGATCAAAATATGAATGGAATAATGGCGAATGTCAGCAATGTTCAACGAAAAGGACTTGTCAAACATGTCATTCTGGTGATATTTATAATTTGGATTTTCGTCCTGCTGGAATAAAAAATATTTATGAAATATATGGAAGATATGCTGAGGGGTATTCTCATATACAAACATCAAGAAGTTTAGGAACAAGTGAAATTCACTTAAAAAGAGCAGTAGACTATTGTGATAATACCGATAATAAACATTGCGAATTAGAAAATGATAATGTTACATGTAAGAAAGACTCTAATGGAAACATAATATATCAATATTATATTGGACCAAGTTTAGATAAGGCATTAGTAGGAACAACTTCAAGTAATTATTATTTATTAAATGGTAATTGCTCTAGTGGTACAAGCGGTAGAAAAGAATTAGGAATAAAACATTATTATTTACAAGATTTAATTTCTTGTAAAAATACTTGTGAAAGTTATATAAGTGATAAATCATCAGATGAATATTTAAAATGTGCAGAAAATTATTGTGATGCAGAAGTAGACTTTAATTTAAAAGGTAATGCAAGATTAAGAAAAAAAGGCTGCATAATTAGTTGTGGTTATACATATGGAAAATCACCAACAGATGGTAGTAGTACAAATTCTAATCGTGAATCGATAAATAGTTGTAGTAATGCAAATCCATATAACGGAATAGAAAAAGCAAATGTTATTGTTAAGACAACATCACAATGTAGTATTGATAATTTAACAGGTGATGATTTGTACAAGACGAATGCTATAATAACTAGTTGTATAGGAGATCAAATAACAGATTTTGATGGTGATGATACAAATGATACGATATTTGATCATAGAACATATATAAATGTTGCATGTAAAGAAACAAGTAATTTTGGATTTACAGATCTAACTAATAAAAAACTAGTAGCAGGAGAAGGAATTGACTATTATGCTAAATTGACTGGAGAAAAAGAATGTACAGTTTATTTTAACTTAGAACAATGGAAATTTGATTATGCTACGATATCATCAAAAGATCCAGATAGAAGAAAAAGACTATTATATATATATGAAGTATATAATAATGCTTTAAATGATAATTATGATAGAACAAAAAGTTCATATTATGATGCAGATTTCTTAGCACAAAATGATGGAGAAGTTGAATGGTCAATATATGAATATGATAAAAGTAAAGTGACAATATTATCAAAAGTAAGAGAGATAGTAAATAATATAGTAAAAATATCAGATGAGTATAAATTAGTAGAAGCTAGTGAAGACGATAGTGTAAATGCAACAATAGTAGGGAAAGAAAGTATAACACAAGTTTATAGTTTAAACATAAAATATATGCCAGTAAATAGATATATGCAAACTAGTAAAAAAGAAGTATATTATATGTTTGATAAATATTGCATTTCAAACGATGGAAAAGCAACAGTTTATAAGGCACCAGATAATGGAGTATGTTATATTAGTAATGGTGAAGAAGTAATTGGAAGAAATGTATATTATACAGATTTAAATGCAACTAGAAATGTTGACTTTAGTGATAGTATAAAAAGTCAAGGATTAGGACATGCTGTCATGACAGACGTAACTATAGGAAGAGAAGTAAAAGGTGAAAGTATATATTATGAAGATGGAGAAAGCTGTGAATATAAGATTGATGATACTTCATTAGGATGTACGATTATTATAACAAGTGAAGACGGAACAGAAATGCATGGAAATGATATATATGTAAATGGTGGAGTAACAGCAACAATAAAAATAAATGAAAAATTAGGCATAGAAGATGAAGTAGAAAATGTTGGGTTAATTACAGGAACAACCGCATTAGCAAATGGTAATAAAGAAATTCAAGTAAATATATCAGATCAAAAAAATGGTATTGAAGGAATTGATATTACAGGTATAGTAGAGTCTAAGCAAGGACAAAGTGCAATATGTAGAAAAAAAATATATATAATAGATCCAAGCGAAAGTTGTGGTGTATCATGTAGTGTAACAAGAGATAATAATGATAGATTATTATATGAAATAAAATCTACTGGAAAACAACAACCAAAACAATATTTAACTGCTTTATCTACAAATATGAATTTTGTAGTTGTATTACCTACAATTGGTGACAATAGATATTTAGTAAGATTAAATAAAGAAGTTGGAAACAGTGATGATGGTAAGGGAAATACGATATACGATGATACAATTGTATATGGAAAAGTAGAAGGTACTATGGCAACAACTGGAGAAAAATGTTATAATATTTGTTGGAGTGATGTGCCAGAATTACCAAACTGTACTGAAGTTACAAATCCAGCAGACACAGGTGAAGTAAAAAATTATTGTATAAGATATTGGGATAGTGATATAAACAATTATGAAAGTGTAGATGAATGTATAAATCAGTGCTCAAAAGCGAGAATGTGTACTGAAAACAACAGAGACATAGATGAGGTTACTCAAACTTGCACCAATAATTACTTGGAATGGGGATTTAATAGTGCATCAAGTTGTATAAATTATTGCTATTATTGTCCTGAATGTACAAACGACTACTTATACAGAACAGTAAATAATTATAATCCATTTCCATATTCGAGTGATAGTAACACTTTAGGATTTAATTATCCAACCGGAGAACGAATAATTCCTTCTAATTGGGTTGGGAAAACTCAATATATAAAACAAGATGATGAAGATACATCAAGCGTAACTGGAGTCAACAAAAATCAAAAACAAGAGTATGTAATAGAACTTACTCCAACTATCATAAAGCAGATAAGGCAAGATACGGAAAGTTACAATAATGCAAGTGCTGGAAATGATGCATATTTGGACTATGTATATATGGATGGAGTCGATACTACAAAAAGATATTATAGTAAATTTATAAATGAAACATTTAGATCAAGCTTTACTGTAATAAATGGTGAACAAGTAAGATAGAAGGTGAAAAATAATGAATAGTTCAATGTGGATGTATTTCTTTATGGTAATGGGAATATTAGGAATAGTACTTATAAATATTTTTGGAAACGTAATAATGAGTAATGAACAAAATTATTATTTATTAAAAGAAATTACAGAAGCAGCAATGATTGATGCAGTTGATTTAAAAGCTTATCGAGATGGAATAGGTTGGGATGGAGTAACGGAAGAAAATGATCCTGAAAGTATGCATTGTATGGAAGGAATACCAGGAACAATAAGAATAATTAAAGAAAAATTTGTTGAAAGCTTTGTAAGAAGATTTGCATCAAGTGCACAATTAAATAGAAAATATAAAATAATAATAAATGATATCGATGAATGTCCACCAAAAGTTACAGTAACATTAGTAGCAACAGAAGAATTTTCATTTTTATCTATGTTCAATGTAGAATATGATAGTGGTGAAGATATTGTTAATGTTTTAACTGGAATTTTAGAGAATAGAACCCCTGATGAATATTAGAATTACTATAAAAAGTAATTCTTTTTTATATCATAAATACTTATTAACTTAATATAATATATTAGAAAAGAGGAAAGATTTATGATTAATAAGCAGAATTTGTGGTTTTTAACTTTATTTTCATTAATATTAGTTTTAAGTGTATACTATATTACAATGCCTAATGAATTATTATTGAAGGAAGAAATATCCTCAAATAATCAAGATTTAGAAACAGAAAAAGTAAACGTTGAATTAGAAGAAAGTGAAATTTTAGTAGCATTACGTGTTGATTTAGAAGAAGAACGCCTAACTTTAAAAAAAGATCTTGAATCTATATTGACTAGTTCAGAAACTACAACAGATGAAAAAAATGAAGCATACGACAAATTAAAATATCTCAATACAGTTTTTGGCGAAGAAGAAAAATTAGAAAATAAAATTAAAGAAACATTTAATATTGAAAGTTTTGTTGAAATAAACAACAACGAAATAAATATAATAGCTATTTCTAATAGTCATGATATTAAGCTTGCCAATGATATTATGAGAACAGTTCAAAGTCAATATGAGAATAAAGTATATATTACTGTAAGTTTTAAATAGGCCTTTCCCCTCAACATATAATTAAAATTTCATAAAATATTATGAGAAATTTTTATAGTGAAAAGAGGGGAATTTTATAAAAAGTATATTAACAAATAGAGAAAGAGCAGTTTTTAATCTTCTATTACAAAATAAAACAACAAAAGAAATAGCCAATGAATTAAATATAAGCGAAAAAACAGTACGAAATCATATTTCTAATACAATGCAGAAACTTGGCGTTAAAGCAAGAAGTGGGGCAGTAATTGAACTCATAAAATTAAAAGAATTATCTTTGTAGGTTTACATATTATTTATTAGGTGATTTGAATGTTAAAAAGAAAAGCTTTAAGAAAAATATTTTTAACCACATTTATATTATTTATACTTTTAACAATATACTTAATTCCAACAACTAAAAAAGAAAGCAATGGAAATATTATTTATAAATATTCTGATTTAGAAGAAGCAAGTATATATTTGTTAAACAATAACTCGCAGTTAACAAAAATTGATATAAAAATAAGTAGTGGTTTTTTGGAAGATACAATCAAATCAATAGTAAAAAAATTAACTATTTCAAGTGATTCTACTATTCCTAGTGGATTTACTCAAGTAATTCCTTCTAATGTTAATTTATTAGACGTAAAAATAGATGAAGGAATAATCTATTTAAATTTTTCAAAGGAAATATTAGACATATCTCAAAATTTAATAGAAAGTGTAATTGAATCAATCGCATATTCATTATTAGATTTAGATAATATTACAGGAATCTCTATATATGCAAATGGAGAAAATGTAGCAAGTTTATTTCCTAAAGATATACCTAGTGTTATAACTAAAGAATATGGAATAAACAAAAGAATTGAATTAACTAATTTTTCTAATATAACAAAAGTAATTATATATTATATTGATAATATTGATGATCAGAACTATTATGTTCCTATTACAAAGTATATAAATGATGACCGTGACAAAATAAAAATAATAATTGATGAACTAAGTAGTCATTATATATTTGAACCAAATTTAATATCATTATTGGATAATAATATAAAACTAGTTAATTATGAAATAAATAACGATGTTATGATTTTAAATTTTAATAACAGTATCTTTATGTCGAATGATAAAATTTTAGAAGAAGTAGTTTATTCAATAAGTTATTCAGTGTTTGCAAATTATGATGTTAATGAAATTATTTTTAAAGTTAATAATGAAGAAATACTAAAAAAAAATATAAAAAATATTGAATAATTTAAAAAACTATTGTATAATCAAATATATATTTTGGTTATACATGTTCCGGTAGCTCAGCTGGATAGAGCAACGCCCTTCTAAGGCGTCGGTCAAGAGTTCGAATCCCTTCCGGGACACCATATTGTAAAAAAACTCGAATCAAAAGATTCGAGTTTTATTATATATAAATAATTTAATAATTATGTTATCCATGAATTAAATAAATAATACAATTATTTTTATAAAGAAGATTTTTAACATAACTTATTTTTCGATATATATATTAACATGTTATAATAATATAAATAAAGGAGAAACAAAATGTTAGAAAAAATTGAAGTAATAAGCCATAGTGCAATAAAAATTAAAGATAAATATATTATATATATAGACCCATTTAGAATAGAAAAAAAATATAAAGATGCTGATTATATTTTTATAACTCATGACCATTATGATCATTATTCAGAAGATGACATAATGAAAATAACAAATGCTAATACTAAAATAATTATACCAATCGATTTATATGATAAGGTAAGTAAAATTGGATTTATTAAAGAAAATATAACAATGGTTGAACCAAATAAAAAATACAAAATTAATGAAATTGAATTTGAAACTATACCAGCATATAATGTAAATAAGAGTTTTCATCTTAAAGAGAACAACTGGATTGGATATATTATTACAGTAAATGATATAAAATATTATATTGCTGGTGATACTGATATTACTGAAGAAAACAAAAAAATAAAATGTGACATAGCTTTTTTACCAATAGGTGGAGTATATACAATGAATTATGAAGAAGCAGCAAGCCTTGCAAATCTTATAAAACCAAAAATAGTAATACCAATACATTATGGTAGTATTATAGGAAGTAAAGAAGATGCTATAAACTTTTCTAAATTAATACAAAGTAATATAGAATGTAGAATTATATTAAAATAAAATTAAAAATAAAAAAGGTTCTTTGTCAAATAGTGTTGGTGAACAATAAATTTGATAAATGAATTGATTATGAAGGGTGATGAAAATCACCCTTTTATAATGCCTTTAATTAAGA
>CASEVQ010000024.1 GCA_949291455.1 uncultured bacterium | reverse complement strand
GTATATATAATTTATTAAATAAATTTCTTTAATGAATTTGTTTTTTATCTTTTTTTTGTTATAATTTAAATGGTGATTTTATGAATGAAAGTATAAGAAATCATATAAAAGAGAAATTATCTTTAGTACCAGAATTACCTGGAAGTTATCAAATGAAAAATAAAGATAATATAATTATTTATGTAGGAAAAGCTAAAAATTTAAAAAATAGATTAAAAAGTTACTTTACGGGAACAGTTACAGGAAAAACTTTAATGTTAGTTAATGATATTGTAGATTTTGAATATATAGTTACTAATAGTGAATTAGAATCATTGATTTTAGAAATAACGTTAATAAAGAAGTATAGTCCTAAATACAATATTTTATTAAAAGATGACAAGAGCTATCCATATATTGAATTAACTGATGAAATTTATCCAACTTTAAAAGTTATTCGTAATTTAAACAAGAAAAAAAATAAATCTAAAAATAAATATTTTGGTCCGTATCCAAATGTAATGGCAGCGCGGAAAACTGTCGATATAATAAATAGATTATATCCTTTGCGAAAATGTAATCATATGGGAAAAGATGTATGCTTATATTATCATATTGGAGAATGTCTTGGTTATTGTAAAAAAGAAAATATTGATAAAGAAAAATTAATTAGTATGAAGAATGAAATAATTTCTTTTCTAAATGGGAATAAAGAAATTATTTCTAAAAAGATTGAAAATGACATGCAAATAGCTAGTCAAAATTTGAATTTTGAAAAAGCAATTGAATTAAAGTCTATGTTAGAAGATATTAATATAACTTTGAAAAAACAAACTATAATTTTAAATAAAAATTATACATGTGATATATTTGGCTATTATAAACATAATAATTATTTATCTGTTCAAGTATTTTATATACGTGAAGGAGTATTATTTGGACATCATTCTGATATTTTTACTGTAGTTGAAGAAAAAGAAGAAGCTATTATTGAATATATTATAAAGTTTTATGAAAAAGGTAATTTATTACCAAAAGAAATTTTTGTTAATGAATTTGTCGATTTTGATATTTTAAAATCTTATTTAAATGTAAAAGTTTCTATACCGAAGAAAGGAAATATAAAGAAACTTTTAAAACTGGCAAATGATAATGCTAAGAATTTACTAAATGAAAAAGAAGAAATTATAAGTAAAGATAATAATATGAGAATAAGTTCTTTGAAAGAATTAAAAAGAATTTTAAATTTAGAAAATATTCATCGTATTGAAGCTTTTGACAATTCACATTTGTTTGGTACTTTTTATGTTGGTGGAATGGTTGTATTTGATGATTTCTTACCTAATAAAAATCTTTATAGGAAATTTAAAATTAGTATTGATGTAAAAGATGATATTTCTGCTATGAAAGAAGTAATTTATAGAAGGTATTATAGAGTTATAATGGATAATTTAGAAAAACCAGATTTAATTATAGTAGATGGTGGTATACAACAAGTTAAAATAGCTTGTGATGTTCTCAAATCACTAGATCTTAACATTCCTGTTATCGGCTTAAAAAAAGATGATAAACATAAAACAAACTGTATTATAGATTGGAATTTTAATGAGGTAAATGTAGATGTTAGAAGTAATTTGTTTATATTTCTTGCAAAGATTCAAGATGAAGTACATAATTATGCAATAAATTATCATAGAAACATTAAAACTAAAGGAATGCTTTCTAGTATTTTATCGATGGTTAATGGTATAGGTGAGGTTAGAAAAAAAGAACTTTTAAAAAAGTATGGTTCATTAAAAAGAATAAAGGAAGCTTCTTTAAAAGATTTAGAAGAAATATTAGGAGAAAAAGTTGCTAAAAATTTATTTGACTATTTAAATAATCTTTAAAGTTGAATTTACTTTTTTTAATTTAGAATGTATAATAAAAGAAGAAGGTAGGGATAATATATGAAGAAGGAATTTAAAAAAAATATTGTAAAAAATAAAAATAAAATAATTATTGGTTTTGTATGCTTGGTTATTCTTTTAGTTGTTGTATTATTAATTTTTAATAATGTTAAGGACGATAAAAATAATGAAGCGAATAGTAATAATAATGATAATGTAGTTTTAGATGATGTAACTGAAAAAGATATTATAGATGCTTATAATTTTACAATGGATGATGCAAAAGAATTAGTTAAACAAGAATTTAATAGTGATAATTTTGAATTTACTGTTACTATAAGTACTGATGCAAAGTATATTGTAGAAGTTAAAAATATAATAAATAATAATGTTTATAAGTATGAAGTCGATCCGGCAACTAAAACATATGTTGAAATATAAAATAAACTAATTGGTGAATTATGGGAAAAATCAAATTAATGAGTGAAGATTTAGCCAATAAAATAGCAGCTGGTGAAGTAGTAGAAAAAACAATGAATGTTGTTAAAGAATTGGTTGAAAATTCTATTGACGCAAAAAGTACTGAAATAAAGATTGAATTAATAGATAGTGGCATTAAAGAAATAACTGTAATTGATGATGGTATAGGTATGGATAAAGAAGATGCTATATTAGCATTTTCTAGGCATGCTACAAGCAAGTTAAAAACTTTGGAAGATTTATTTTACATAAATAGTTTAGGGTTCCGAGGTGAGGCTTTACCATCTATTGCAGCAGTTAGTCGAGTTAATCTAAAAACTTCTAATGGTGATATAGGAACTGAAGTTGAAATAGATGGCGGAACTATTAATGAGATAAAGCAATGTGATTTAATAAGAGGAACAAAAATTACTGTGAAGGAATTATTTTATAATACTCCAGTGCGATTAAAATATTTAAAGAATCTTTATACTGAATTAGCTAACATTGTTGATTATGTTAATAAAATGGCATTATCATTTCCTCAAATTAGATTTTTATTAGTAAATAATGATAAAACATTACTTAATACAGATGGTAAAGGAAATTTATTGAAGGTTATAAGTAATATATATGGAATGGATTTAGCAAAGAAAATGATGTTGATTACTGGTGAAAATGATGATTATGAAATAAGTGGTTATATTTCATATCCAGAATGTGCAAGAACGTCGAAAAATAACATTACTGTATTAGTTAATGGAAGAGCAATAAAAAATTCTGATGTTTCTAAGATTATAATAGATTGTTATCATACATATATACCCGAAGGTAAATTTCCAATTGTTATTTTAAATATAAATGTTGATCCTATATTGATAGATGTTAATATTCACCCAACTAAAATGGATATTAAATTTTCAAAAATTGATACTTTAAAGTCTTTAATAACTACTACTATAAAAAATAAATTAGAAACTATTAATTTAATACCAGAAATAAAAAAGAAAAATACAACCTTAAATCAATTTGAAAATGAAGTTAATGAAATTAATTCTACTGTTAGTGATGAATTAAATAATGTTGGTAGTATACAAAATGATAATAAAATAATTGAATACCCGTTAGAATTAGAATCAACATATTTAATCGGAGAAGATGAAAATTACATAAAAGAAGCTTTTGTTGAACAAAAAAATTCAAAAGATTCATTTATTGAAGAACAAAATAGAATTAAGAAAATGTATCCTGTGGGAGTTGTACATGCTACTTATATAATAGCAGAGAATGAAGATGGCATGTTTATTATTGATCAACATGCTGCTGCTGAAAGAATAAATTACGAAAAATATTTAGAAAAATTAGGTAATAATGATAATACTAATATTGAATTATTAATACCAATTAAATTAGAATTTTCTAATAAAGACTTTATAATATTAAAAGAAAACTTACATATTTTATTAAATATGGGATTTATAATCGAAGATTTCGGAATTAATACAATCTTAATAAGGTGTCATCCTTATTGGTTACCTAGCTATGCTATTGAAGAGTCAATAAAAAAAATAATAGATATTGTAATTTTAACAGAAAGTTTTGATAAATATAAATTCATTGAAAAAGTAGCAGCAACACTTGCTTGTAAACTTAGTATTAAAGCTAATGATAGAATAACATTAACTGATATGGAAGATTTACTTGAAAGATTACGAAACACAAAAAATCCCTTTACATGTCCACATGGAAGACCTACAATTATTACTTATTCAAATTATGAGTTAGAAAAGCTATTTAAAAGAGTTATGAATTAAAAAGGAATATAAATATGAGGAAAAAAAATAGAGGATTTACTTTAATAGAACTATTAGCAGTAATAATAATATTAGGAATATTGATGATAATAGCAGTTCCAAGCGTTACTGAGTATATAAGTGATGCAAGAAAAAAAGCATATGTAAGTACAATATCTAGTTACGTGCAGTCAGTAAGTGTAAAAATGTTAGCCTTTGGATTTGATCAAAAACCAAGTATAAATCAAGCTTTGTTAGTCCCATTTAGTGAAATAAAAATGGAAAAAAAAGCAGTTTCACCATATGGAAAATTTTTAGAAGAACAATGTTATATCATAGTTCTTGCTGCTGATGGTGGAAGATATTCTTTTTATGTCAATATTAAAGATGGCTCTGGTTATAAAGTTTATGATGTTAAAAGTAGTGATATAAACATTAATACTCCAACTTCGTCTTCTGACATAAAAGATCCAACAAAAATAAGTGATATAAAAAATGGCAGTATTGTAGAAATTGGTGGTGTTAGTTTTAAAATTAGTGAAAATAATAATCAAAATTCGAAGTATATATTGTTAGAGCATATAATGTAATATTTCATATTAATATTCTTAAATATATTTATGTTTACATTTTTACTAAAATATGTTATAATCTACACCAAGGGGATGAAGAGGATGAAAAAAAGTGAAAATAGTAAGGATAAAATTAGTAATTTAAAAGTAGCAAATGAGGTTTTTGCAAAATATTTGATAAGTAGGAAGTTGGTTTTACCGACAGATATTTTAATTGAGGCAACTAAAGATATAACAAGTTCAATGTTGATAACTGCCCCATTTCATAAAAATAGAAAGAGTATTATATTAGAAGGTCTAGATCCAACAAAGGCTTTTAGTTCACAATTAACTAAAAACGATGATAATGATCAAGTTAATTTTGTATGTAATGGTGTGTCTGCTAATACAGAAAAATTTGTTTCTAGGGTTTTAAATAATGGGGCATTTAATATTGGTATTTGCACTTCGAGTGATAAAGAATTTTCTAGAAATAATAGGTTTTTACAAAAGTTTAAAGGTAATTTATTAGCTATTGGTATTCCTATCGAAGAATATCAGGAAACATTATCTAGTCATAAATTATATTTGTTATCTTATAGAGATAAAACTAGAAGAAGATGATGAAAAATATTATTGTTATTGCTGGTCCAACTGGGGTCGGTAAAACTAAATTAAGTATTCAGTTAGCTAAACTTATCGATGCTGAGATAATTAATGCTGATTCTATGCAAGTTTATAAAAATTTAAATATTGGTACCGCAAAAATAAAAGATGATGAAAAAGAAAATATAATTCATCACCTTTTTGATATTGTGGATGTTAATTCTATTTATACAATATTTGATTATCAAAAAGATTGCCGAAAGGAAATAGAAAAAATTCTAAAAAAGGGAAAAAAAGTTATTTTAGTTGGTGGTAGTGGTCTATATATACGCTCAGCATTATATGATTATAAACTTGAAGAAGAAAATATTAAAAATTATTATGATGATAAGTCTAATTCTGAATTATTTGAAATGGTAAAAAGGATAGATTCAAATACGACTATTCATATTAATAATCGTAAAAGATTAATCAGATTTTTACAGAAGAAGGATAATAATCAAGAATTTACAAGTTATGCAAAGCCGATATATGATTTTGACATGATTGGATTAACTACTGATAGAAAAAAATTATATAATATAATTGATAATCGAGTTGATAAGATGATTGATGAAGGTTTAATTGATGAAGTTAAAGAATTATATGATAAAAAGATTATTTCTAAAGCAATAAATACTGGAATAGGATATAAGGAATTATATAAATATTTTGATGGTGATTTAAGTTTTGATGACGCAATTTTATTAATAAAAAGAAATTCTAGAAGGTATGCAAAAAGACAATATACTTTTTTTAATCATCAATTTTCTATAAAATGGTTTGAGACTGATTATGAAGATTTTTCTATTACAATAAATGATATATATAATTATTTAATGAGGTGAGGTTATGCAAAGATATTTTGTCAATGAAAAAGTTGGCAATTCTTTTTTTATTGCTGCTGATGATAGTTATCATATTATTAAAGTTATGCGAATGCAATTAAAAGATAAAATAGAAATTGTTTTTCAAGACAAATTGTTTTTGTGTGAAATTGTTAAATTAAGTCCAAATGTGAAATGTGATATAGTAAAAGAATTTAATAATGAAAAATTAATTTTACCAAAAGTGTCAATTGCTCAAAGTTTAGTAAAAGAACAAAAAATGGATTATATTTTACAAAAGTCGACTGAATTAGGTGTTTATGAAATAATACCTATGTATACTGAAAGATCGATTATTAAAGTAAAAGATAAGTATGATAAAAAAATTGAAAGATGGAAAAAAGTTGTAAAAGAAGCAAGTGAACAGTCAAAAAGATTTACACTTCCTTATTTAAATAGAATAATTGATTTAAAGGAACTTATCAAAGAAAAGTATGATTTTAAATTTATATGTAGTGTAAATGATAAAACAAAAACTATAAAAAATGTATTATCAAATGTTAATATTAATGATACAATATTATTTGTAATAGGACCTGAAGGAGGTTTTTCTGAAAAAGAAGAAAAGTTACTTGTTGATAATGGTTTTCAATCTATTACTTTAGGTGAAAATATTTTAAGAACAGAAACTTCTTCAGCGTTTATATTAAGTGTAATAAACTATCATTTTATGAGGTGATAATAAATGACTGAGCTTTTGAATAAAATTTCATCAGATAATTTAATTATTCTTTGTATTGTAATGAGTGTAATTGCGTTATTTTTAGCTATAGCTATTTCTATAGAATTTTTTAATAATTATAAGAGGAAAAAAAATAATATAAAAGAAGAAAGTAAAAGTGTCAATAATAATCAAGATATTAATACAATCGAAAATTCAAATATTAAATATGTTGAAGATGATGAAGAATTAGAAAGAACAAAGGCTAAGTTAGAGCTTGCTAAACTTAAAGAAAGATTAGCAAAGGAAGAGGAAGAAAAGAAAAAGCTTTTAGAATTAAATTTAGCATTAGCAAACAATGAAAAGAAAATAACAAATAATCAAAAAGAAGAAACAAATATTGAGGTATTAGAAGAAGATGAAGAACCATCTAGCAATTTAACTTATGAACAATTAGAAGAAGAAAATGCTATTATAAGTTATGATGAATTAAAAAATGCAACATCTTTCGGTTATACTGATGAAGAAATGAATAAATATGTAGATGAAAAAGATGCTATTATCAGTATTGATGAATTAGAAAAATTATATAAGGAATCAAATATGATTTATGAAGAAAAGAAAGAGCCAGTTGCTATAAAGAAAGTTGAAGATTTGCCTGAAATATCTAGTACTAAAAAGTTTCAAAGTTCTCCATTTATTTCACCAGTATATGGTATAGGAGTTAATGAAGATAAACTTCAACTTGAAC
Organism: uncultured bacterium; assembly: GCA_949291455.1. Taxonomy (GTDB): domain Bacteria; phylum Bacillota_I; class Bacilli_A; order RF39; family UBA660; genus RUG13868. Next base: position 6,964 of record CASEVQ010000024.1, on the reverse strand, counting down.
AGACTGCTAATCTTGAGAAACTAAATGAGGAAATAAGAAAAACAAACGAGTTTTTAAAAGCTCTTAAAGAATTAAAAAAGAACTTACAATAGTTCTTTTCTTTTGAAATATAGGAGTGGTTTTATGAAAGTGGGAATATATACTTTAGGATGTAAAGTAAATACTTATGAAAGTGAATATGTTATTAATTTATTAAAAAAAAATAATTATGAAATTAAAGATTTTAATGATATATGTGATATATATATAATAAATACTTGTACAGTTACTAATAATAGTGATGCTAAAAGTAGAAAAATGATTCGTCATGCAAAAAAATTAAACCCTGATGCTTGTATTGTTGCGATGGGATGTTTTATTGAATCAAATAAAAATAGCATTATGGAAGATTTACCAGAAATTGATATATTAATTGGAAATAAAGATAAAAGTAATATTGTGAACTTATTAAATGAATATTTTGAAAATAAGAAAAAAATAAATGATACATATTTAATTTTCGATGATGTTTTTGAAAATATGGTAATTGATAGTTATAATGAGCATACTAGAGCATTTGTAAAAGTACAAGATGGATGTGAAAATTTTTGTAGTTATTGTATTATACCCAAAGTACGTGGCAAATGTCGTAGTAAAAAATTAGCTGATGCTTTAGAAGAAATTACCATGCTTGTAAAAAATGGATATAAAGAAATAGTTTTAACAGGAATTCATACTGGTAATTATGGTGTCGATTTAGGAATTAATTTTGCTACTTTGCTAAGAGAAATTTTAAAAATAAAAGGGCTTGTTAGACTTAGAATATCTTCTATTGAAATAACTGAATTAACTGATGAAGTTTTAGAAATAATTGCTGGTAGTGATATAATTGTTAATCATTTTCATATTCCTATTCAATCTGGAAGTGATAAAGTATTAAAACTTATGAATAGAAAGTATAATATTGATTATTTTATGAAAAAAGTTGATGAAATTAGAAAAATAAAAAAAGATGTTTCTATTACTACAGATATTATAGCAGGGCATCCTGGTGAAACAGAAGAAGAATTTTTGAAGGTTATCGATAATGTAAAAAAAATTGGCTTTTCTAAATTGCACGTTTTTCCATATTCAATAAGAAAAGGAACCCCTTCAGCAAAACTTGAGCAAATTAATGACAATGAAAAAAAGAAACATACTAGAATATTGTTGGATTTGTCAAAACAATTAGAAATAGATTATATGAAACAGTTTATAACTAAAACATTACCTGTTTTAATTGAACGCTATAAAGATAATTATTCTTATGGTCATACAACTAATTATTTAGAAGTTATAATTAATTCAAAATTAGAACCATCGAAAATTTATAATGTTGAAATAAAAGAAATTTCTTATCCATATTGTATTGCTGAGGTAATAAATGATTAAAGATTTTAAATTTCAAGCATGGGATAAGGAAAAATATAATGAATATATTGATTATATTATAAGTTTAAGAGATGAAAAATTAGAAAAATTTAATGAAAAAATAATTCCAACAAAATATAAAATATTAGGAATTAAAATACCAATTTTAAAGAAAATTGCTAAAAAAATTGCTAGGACAGATATTCAAAGTTTCTTCGATTATAGTTTGATGACATATTTTGAAGAAGTAATGATATTAGGTTTTGTTATTGGAAATTTAAAAAAAGAAGAAACTTTTTTAAAGTATTTTTATAAATTTCTTTTTTATATTGATAATTGGGCAATATGTGATTCGTTTGTAAGCAATTTAAAAATTTTAAAAAAAATAGTTTTTTTTGATAAGACTTTAAATTTAATTTTATCTAATAATGAGCTTACGAGAAGAGTAGGTATTGTTATATTGTTAAATTATTATATTGATGATGAACATATAGATATTTGCTTAAATGCTATAAAAGATTTAAATGATGATTCTTTTTATGTAAATATGGCTATTTCATGGCTTATAAGCTTATCTTTTATAAGGTTTAGGAGTAAGACACTTACTTTGTTAAAAAGTAAAGCATTGCCTGTTTTTGTGCAAAATAAAGCTATATCTAAAATTAGAGATTCATATCGTGTAACAGAAAAAGATAAAGAACTTGTTAAAAATTTAAGATTATAAGTTTAGTAAAGTTCTTTTTTTATTGTTTTAAAATGTAAGAAAGTAACAAGTAAAATATTAGCAATCATAGCAATAAGAAAACTATATAAACCAATTTTAAACATACTACATATAGAGATTAAAATGATTTTAGTTATTGTACCTACAAGATTATCATACATAATATTTTTAGATTTATTTATAGCTTGTAAAACACTAGCAAATGGTGCTTGAATATAAAGTATTATAAAAAATGGTGCGATTATTTTTAAATAGTTTCCTCCTTTAGTTGTCTTATAAATGATATTTAAAAAAAATGTAGGATTAAGCATTAATATTAAAGTAGAAGGTATACCAATTAATAATGATATCAATATTACTTGCTTTAATTTTTTTCTAATTTCTTTTCTATTACCTAATACATAGTTTCTTGAAATAATAGGCATAAGGGCACTACTTAATGCATTAGTAAAAAAATTAGGTAGCATTAGAAGAGGTAATACATAACCTTCAATTATTCCATATTCTGTTACTATGTAATCATTACTATATCCAATTGCACTTAAAGATAACGTTAAAATAATAGGTTCAAAAAAATAACAAATAGAACCAATTAATCTAGAACCAGTAGTAGGTAAAGCAATAGAAAGAACATTTTTTACATTAGATAAATCAGGAATAATTTCTTTTTTTCGAATCTTTTTTTTATTTGGAATAAAAAATAGTAATATAATAATGGAAGATAATTCACTTATCATATTTACTAAAATTAATCCAGTCACTGCATAAATTATGCTTTTTTCTAAAAGGGTAGGTATTATTAATATAAAAAGGCTTAATCTTACTAGTTGTTCGATTATTAAAGAAATCATATGTGGAAACATTCTTTGCTTTCCAAAAAAATACCCTCTTAATATTGATGATAAACTATCAAATGGTAAAACTAAAGCAATGGCTAATATGGGATATAGGACTCTAGGTTCTTTTAATAAATCATTAGCTAAATAAGGAGCTATTATTATAATTATTAACATTAAAATAAAGTTTAATAATAATGAAAAAGGAATTATTGAAAATATTAATTTTTTATTATTATATGTTTCTTCAGAAACAAGTTTACTAATAGCAATTGGAAATCCTAATTGTGATATAGTCATAAATAAAGAAAAAGTAGGGAAAACTAACATATAAAGACTAATTCCTTCTGTTCCAACAATTCTAGTCATTATAATTTTTATTAACATTCCTAATGCTTTAGTAATAGCTCCTCCAAGTATTAGAATTATTGTCGATTTTATAAAAGTTTCTTTTTTCATGACTCACCTAATTAAATTGTATGAAAAAAGCAAAGTGCAATATGCAATCTTTGCTTTATTTTATTAATAAATATTAAAAATAATATTAATTACATGAACATCAAACTAGCAACAAAAGAGAATATCATAACAAGTACTAAAATAAATGACACAACTTTAATAGTTTTTTTACTCATAGTAATCACCTCGTTATCAATTATAATAAATTATTTAAAATTTGTAAATAAAATATAGTTATTTAAATAATATGTATAATTTTATTGCTTCTATAATATATTTTACTGGGTGAAATAATAATGAAAGCAATATTTAAAGCAAAGAATAATATTGAAAAGCAAAAATCAATGTACGTAATATTAATTGGACTAGCTGTAATATCATTAATTTTTGGAATTATTTTTATATTTTTAATTTCAGATGACAATCTTATTTATATAAAAGAAAATATGACTATGTTTTTTTCAAATATTCCAAATAATGATAAATTTAATATTTTTTTAAATTCTTTATTAAACAATTACATTTATTTATTTTTAATATGGTTATTGGGAATATCAATAATTGGATTACCTATAATAATAATAATTTTATTGTTTAAATTCTTTATTTTTGGTTTTTCTATTTCTTCAATAATATATACTTTTAAATGGAATGGGATATTAAAAATAATAATAAATTTTTTTCCTCATCAAATTTTATATTTAATTGTCTTAATATTAATATCTTTTTATGCAGTATCATTCTGTTTAAAGCTATTTAAATCTCTTTTTTTTAAAAAAATAATTAATTTTAAAGAAGTTATGCATAAATATATTAAAATTTTATTTTTATGCTTATTAATTACTTTATTTACCTCTTTTTATGAATCTTATATAACAAGTTATTTACTTAATTTATTTAATTAATAGATAAATATTTTTAAATGTTGTATAATTGTTTTGGTGATATATATGACAAAAGTAATTATAGGTATAAGTGGTGGAGTTGATTCTTCAGTAGCAGCTTTGCTTTTAAAAGAGCAAGGATATGAAGTAGAAGGGTTATTTATGCGTAATTGGGATTCAACTATTAATAATGATTTTTTAGGTAATCCTAATTTAGAAAATGATATATGTCCTCAGGAAAAAGACTATAATGATGCTATAGAAGTATGCAAAAAACTAGATATACCATTACATAGAATTGATTTTGTAAAAGAATATTGGGATTATGTTTTTGAATATTTTTTAAGTGAATTAAAAAAAGGAAGAACGCCTAATCCAGATATTATGTGTAACAAATATATAAAATTTGATTATTTTGTAAAAGAAGCTAAAAGATTAGGGGCTGATTATATTGCTACTGGGCATTATGCAAAAATGCAAGATGGTTTTTTATTTAAAGCAAAAGATAGCAATAAAGATCAAACATATTTTCTGTCACAATTAACTAAAGAACAATTAAATAAGGCATTATTTCCTTTAGGAGACATTACAAAAGAAGATGTCCGAAAAATTGCTAAAGATAATGATTTAATAACTGCCAATAAAAAGGATTCTACAGGAATTTGTTTTATTGGAGAGAGGCACTTTAAAGAATTCTTAGAAAATTATTTTAAAAAGGAAAAAGGTGATATAATAGATATTGTTACAAATAAAAAAATCGGCGAGCATGATGGTCTTATGTATTATACAATTGGGCAAAGAAAGGGATTAGATATTGGAGGCAATAAAGAAAGATTATTTGTTGTAGGAAAAAATTTAGAGAAAAATATTCTATATGTTTCTCTAGGAGATGACAATAGTTATTTAATATCTAATAGTTGCATTATTACACAAGTTAATTTTAATTGTGATATTAGACCACAAAAATGTACTGCTAAATTTCGATATCGTGCTCCAGAGTATCCAGTTGAATTAGAATATATAAATGATGACTGTATTTTAGTTAAATATAATTCAATTAAAGCTGTTACACCAGGACAAGCTTGTGTTTTATATTTTGGAGATAAGTGTATTGGCGGAGGTATAATTGATGAAGTAAGAAAAAATAATGAAAAATTATGGTATTTATTGTAGCATAAATAATTAATTATTTACATTATACTTGACATTATAAATTGATTTGATAAAATTAGAAGTAGGGAGTGATTATCTATGAAAAAATTAAATGACATCTTAAATGAATTAGGAATATCAAAAGTAAGATTAGCTAAATATCTAGGTGTTTCTAGGCAAATGTTATACAATTATCTTGCTATGGATAATTTGAAAAAATGGCCTAAAGAGAAATCTACTAAGTTATTTGGTCTTTTAAATATAAAATCAGAAGAAGAATTAAATGAGATTTTTATTGATAGTAATTATATTATGGAAGTAGAAAATAGATTAAATGATGGTGTTAAGGATTCTTCAAATCGAGAGCTGCTTGCAGATTTAAAGAATTTTAGTAAAAAAGAGCAAGAACTTTTAAGTGATATAATAAATTTGTTAAAAGAAAGATTAGCAGAAGATAAAACAAAAGAAACTTTTAATGCCTTTACTTATTTATATCATTATTTGCAATCTATGGAAACGTCAAAAGAATTAGAATATATACTAGCTTATATGTCTAAATCGATGGGATTTACTGATCCAATGGAATTTGCTTTTAATCAAAATCAGCAATTTATTTTTGAAAGTATACTATTTTCAGCAATGACATTGTATAATAGTGGAAATGCTTCTAAAGTAAGATTAGCAGAATCACATAAAAAATTTGTTAAAGATATAGAACATAAAAACGAAGAAAAATTAAGTAGAACTCAAGAACTTAATACTGCAAAAATTCAAGCATTAAGAGAATTGGGATATACAGAAATAAATGAAGAAAATGCAAGAGAAGTATTAGATAAAATTGCTGAAATACAATCTAGGAAAGTATAAAAATTAAAATTTTAGAAATTAAAATAACCTCCTACTTTTTATTTAAAATAGAGTAGGGGGTATTAATTTGAATAAATTTTAATTTATTATATTAGATCATTTTGCTGTTCTAATTCTTCTTTTTATTACGTATTCTTTTTCATTAGGATATTTTGTATGAAATGTTATTAGTTTGATATTGCAATCATTACATATAAATCTCTATCTTTTCGATTAATTTTATTATGTGTACTATCGTTAATCTCAATTAATAATAATATATTTTTATCTATATTTTTAAATAGTTCGTTTATATATTCTCTATTTATTTTTTTTACAATTGTATATTCATATAATAATTCATATTGATTTTAACATATTTGGTATTAAAACATTAACAGAAAAAAAGAAATATTACCTTTTACTTTACGCAAAGTAAAAATAGGGGATAAATAATATTAAATATAAATCTTGTATTATATACTTTTCTATTAAGCTTTTGTTGAAAATTTAATATATAATAAGTTATTTTCTTTAACAAACTATTTTATTGTATATTTTTCAATTGATATAAATTATAAAGAATGAATTTAATATAAAATAATATTAAATTTAAATATGTTAGCTGATAATGATTTGAAAGAATTATGGGTGTTGCAAGAAATCATACAATT
>CASEVQ010000023.1 GCA_949291455.1 uncultured bacterium | reverse complement strand
TATATAATTATATTTATAATAAATCAAATAAAAACTTGCTAATGGTAAGCAAGTATTTTAATTATTATTCTTTATTATAGATAAACGATTTTCTTCTTCTTCTAACTTTTTTCTATCTAAATCAACTATATTTTTAGGTGCTTTATTTACATAATTCTCGTTGCTTAATAATTTTTTTCTTCTAGCAATAGAAGATTCTAATTTTTTAATTTCTTCTTCTATATTATTTTTATTTTCTTCACCATGATAATAATATGTAATATCTATTAATTCAGATTTATAATTAGAAGATAAAAGTTCTTTATTAGGATTACATAATTGTTCTTCTTTAATTTTTAATTGTGATAAATATATATTTCTAATTTCATCAGAAACTTTTATATCGACACTTGAATCTTTGGTAATATTATTATTAGCTTTCATATTTCTTATAGAAATTATGTCTTTCATTATTTTTTCTAATCTTATACTTTCATCAGAAAATATATATTTTTTATTATACTTTGGATAATTTGAAATCATAATTGAATCAGTTTCTTTTATAGGTAACATAGAATAAATTTCCTCTGTAACATATGGCATCATCGGATGTAACATTTTAATGATATCTGTTAATACTAAAAGTAATACACTCTTAGTAGTATTATTCATATTTACTTTAGAAAGTTCAATATACCAATCACAAAAATCATCCCAGATAAAAGAATATAAAATAGCTCCAACATTATTAAATTCATAATGATCCATATTACGTCTTACTTCTTTTATAGTATTATTTAGTTTAGTTAAAATCCATTTATCACATAAACTTAAATTATTCAATGAAAATTCTTCTTTAGAAAGATTTTCAATATTCATTAATACAAATCTTGAAGCATTCCAAAGTTTATTAATAAAGTTCCAATTGGAAGATACTTTTTCAGTATCAAATCTAATATCTGTTCCCATACTAGATGCCGTTGTTAAATAAAATCTTAAGGCATCAGTTCCATATTCTTCAATTAAGTCCATTGGATCAATTCCATTTCCTAAACTTTTTGACATTTTTCTTCCTTCTTTATCGCGAATAAGTCCATGAATTATGCAATCTTTAAATGGTCTTGTTTTCATATGTTTTAATGAAGAAAATGCCATTCTTGCTACCCAAAAGAAAATAATATCATATGCTGTTACTAATACATCAGTAGGAAAATATCTCTTTAAATCTTCTGTTTCATCTGGCCACCCTAAAGTACTAAATGGCCATAATGCACTAGAAAACCATGTGTCTAATACATCATTATCTTGAATCCAACCTTTTCCTTTTGGTGGTTCTAATCCAACATATATTTCATTATCTTTATACCATGCTGGTATTCTATGTCCCCACCATAACTGACGAGATATACACCAATCATGACAGTTTTCCATCCAATGCTTTAATATTTTTTCAAAATTTTTAGGAAAAAAATTTATTTTTCTTTTAGCATCTTTTTGAAAAGATAATAAATCATTTGCCATTTCATCCATTTTTACAAACCATTGTTTAGATAAGTATGGTTCGACAACAGCATCAGTTCTCTCACTATGACCTACACTATGAGTCATTTTTTCAATTTTAATTAATAATCCAGCTTCTTTTAAATCATTAACTAATTTTTTTCGACATTCTTCACGAGTAAGTCCACAATATTTACCTGTTAATTCATTCATTGTTGCATCTTCATTCATTATGACAATTCTTTCTAAATTATGTCTTTCACCGACTTCAAAGTCATTAGGATCATGAGCAGGAGTTATTTTAACTACACCTGTTCCAAAAGTAGGATCAGCATGTATATCGGAAATAATAGGAATACTTTTATTTACGATTGGTAAAATTACTTTTTTCCCCACTAATTTTTTATATCTTTCATCATCAGGATGTACTGCTACTGCTACATCTCCAAATAAAGTTTCCGGTCTCGTTGTAGCTACTTCTAAATATTCATTTGTCCCTTCAATATAATATTTTAAATGATAAAATGCCCCTTCATCTTCTCTATATATAACTTCCTCATTAGATAGTGCTGTTTTTGCAATAGGATCCCAGTTTATAATTCTTTCCCCACGATAAATTAGTCCTTCATTATATAAATCAACGAAAACTTTTGAAACAGCTTTATTAAGTCCTTCATCTAAAGTAAATCGTTCTTTTGAATAATCAATACTCATGCCTAATTTTGCCCACTGCTTATGAATATTTTCTTTATGTTCAAAAGTCCACTTCCAACATTCATCTAAAAACTTTTCTCTTCCTATTTCATATTTACTAATATTATCTTTTTTTAATTTATTAACAACTTTAGCTTCTGTTGCAATAGCAGCATGATCCATTCCTGGTAACCAAAGTGTATCATAACCATCCATTCTTTTATATCTAATAATTACATCTTGAATACTACCATTTAAAGCATGTCCCAAATGTAAATTACCTGTTACATTTGGTGGTGGTATAACTATACAAAATGGTTTTTTTGATAAATCTTTACCTGATTGAAAGTATCCTTTTTCTTTCCATATTTTATATTTATTTTTTTCAACACTCTTGTGATCGTATTTTTTTTCTAACATTTTTATACCTCTAATCTTTCCAATAATTTATTTTTTATTTCATTAAATAGTTCTTTGTTTGAATCATTTACTTTTATGTTGTCTAAAAACTTCTTATAATATCCTTTATCCCTTAATATATTTATACTTTCCTTATAATTAAAGTCAAATATAAAGGCCATAGTACATAAAAGAGAATCTGTTTTATTTTTTATATCAACGATATTAATCTGTTTACCATCATTTATATCTTTAATTACTTTAGGACTAGGTGCTTCTAAAATAACATTATGATAATTTTCTATTCTGACTCGAAATATATCTATTTTATCACTATCTCTTATTATATTGGCAAATAATTTTTCTTTATCACTTAATGAATTAATTACTTTATACTTATTATGATATTTTATTGCTTTTTTTATAATTTCATCATATTTACCGTCTTTAATAAAGTTACGAATTAATCCTTCTTCAAACAATATTTTAATTCCTATGTCAGCATGATCTATATTTTTATCTTTAAAACTATCAGTCATAGTTACTTGTTTAAATCTTCCAATATCGTGAAGATAACCAATTAATTTTGCTAGATTTTTTTCTTCTTCAGATAAGTTTAATTTATCGGCAAGTTCATAACTTATATTAGCAACTTCTATAGAATGATTATATTTTAGTTTTATTTTTTCATTATTTAAATCAAAATTATAGACATAATCTTTAAATTTTTGGTTAACTAAATTAAAATCGAACATATATCCCTCCAATAAAAAAATCCTTATATATTATATAAGGACGAAATATCGCGGTACCACCTTAATTCGTAAAAAATTACGCAACTTTATACCTATAACGCTAGTAATGCGGAAACTTTCTATTTACTTAAAAGTTCTACTCCATTGCTACCTTCTATTATATAAAGTATTAGTTCACACCTACCACTAACTCTCTTAACTTTAATATAATATACTCCTCAATTTCATAGTAATTGTTAAAATTATAATACTTTTTTAATATTTTGTAAACATTTCTTAATGATTATTGCAAAATATAAGGATTACTACTTGTACCATTACCACTTGCAATTTTCACATTATTTGAAATATTTATAACAGGTCTTACCCCTGATACATAATCAATGGAATGACCAGAAATAGTTCCATTAACTGATATGGTATTTATAAGTTCATCAGTAAAATTTGATAGTGTCCAATATTCTCCAGATGCAGTAGGTAATGTATACATGTCACCAATTTTGGGAATTCCTACTATAATATTAATTGTATTACTAACTGGACAAGAAATTGTATACTCTGACGTGTTATTAAAAATTGATGGGCAAAAATCTGCAATTACTAGTTTTGATTTATCTGTATCACTAAGATTATTATACCATTCTTCGTTAAGTAATTTTCCTATTTTTGCTCCTGAGTTATATGTGTTAATTGTTGTGTTATCGAAAATAGTTGTAATTGAATCCAAAGTGTTATCTGATATTAATCTAGTATAATTATTATTTGTTTCAATAATTCTATATTTATTACCTGCAAACATTACATATTCACCAGCATATCTAGTGTTAAGAAAACTTCCAGAATTTCCAGTAGTATCACCATCAAGTTTATAAGGATTATCTTCAGTTCCTGTACCGCCGCTGATATAAGTTATATTAGATTTTAACACAATTGATGGTCTAATACCTAAAAAGTTAGAAACCTGCATATTAGAAACAGAGTTGCTATTAGTTACATACCATGTATTTGTCGAAGATGCCATTGATGAAAGCCACCAATTATAATTAGTTGATAAATAGTCTTTTACTTTATTAAATTCATAATAATTTAATAACCCTACTTTTGATTGAATAACATTAGTTTCAGCTGGCTTATTACTATTAGAAACCGTAGTATAATTCCAATTATCATTATATAAATATAAATCCGGTGTTCTAAGTGTTGATAAGAATTTATTATTTAGCCAAACATCAACATTACTATTATAATATTCAGAACTTGTATTATCATAAGGAAGTAATGTAACTACCTCATTTGAAACTAGTTTTATTGTTTTATTATTACTATTATAACCTATAGCTCTCCATAATTTTCCGGAATATAAAACGTAATTATTAGGATTACTACCAGTGACAAAATAATTAATATTATCATCTGTTTGTGTTGTTAATTTAGAAATATCGTCATATAAAACATTTTTAGCTTCAGCAATATATTTATCACAACTACCTTTTTTCTCTATTAATTTTGAATATGAAACTTTTTTTCCTTTAACACAAATTAAACTTATTTCTGTTGATAATTTCCCTTTATTGTTTCTAATTCTAATATCAACATAATCAAAATTAGAATCTATATCATCATATTCAGAAAGAATAAACTCTGATGGACTTCCACAAACTATACCTTCTTCATCAAATTCTTTTAAAGAAGTCTCAGAAATTAAATCAGAAAGTGTAATATCCTCTATACATCCAGTACCACTTACTCCTCCTAAATCATCTACTCTATTCTTAGCATATAATATTGCAGCCTCTTCAATTAAATCGTAGTATTGATTAAATTTTCTTTCAGCGTTTCCTTTAATAAGCCTAACAGTTGCTGGAAAAACAATTAATAAAAGCATCCCAATAATTATAATAACACCAATCATTTCTATTAATGTAAAAGCCTTAATCTTATTAAACATAATTATTTATCACCAATCCTCTTACTTTAAATTAAGTATAACATAATGTCACAGAGTTTTAAATAAATAATTTATATAAATAAAATTTAATTGTGATAACCATTAGTAATTAAAAACATAAAATATTATAGGTGATTACTATGTTTAAACCACAAAAACATAATTTTTTTTGTAGATGCGAAGTATGTAAGAAAAAAAGACAAAATAATTTTCTTTATTCTATATTACTTTTATTTTTAATACTAATAATTTTTTACCAGTCATTTATTTTAATATTTATAACGACAAAAATAAATGCTATTATTCTTTTTTGTGAATTAATAGCATTTCTATTTATTATATTTCAAATCATATTCTGAAATAAAATTCATTACATTAGATAAATACTTATATATGTTGTAAACTTCTTTAGTATTATTAATCTCATTAGAAGAAAATTCTATCTTGTCTGGTAATAAAAGAAGAGAAAAAAGTAAGAAAAGTTCATCTGGTAATAATTGATATTTAGAATTATAAGTTTTAAATAATGAATTAATATTTATAATTAGAAAATTATTTTTAAAAAAATGAAATAAATCCATAATTGGAGTATCTATTGTTGCTTTGTTCCAATTTAATAGATAAGAATTATTACTTACTATTATATGAGATAATTCTAAATTATTGTGATTCATTACTACTCTTTTATTGTTTTTATTTTTAGCAATATCATACCATTTATTGATGTAAATCTTACTATAATCTAAAGCATTAAATAAAACAGTAACATTTCTAATAAACAGGTATTTACTTGGAGCTAAAAATAAATCACCATCATAAATATAGCAAAGATTATCAAAATAACTTTTTAATTCTACTATTTTATCAATTTGGTTTTCATAAAAGCACTTCACATCATCTAGTGAAATGCTTTTATAAAAAGTCGTCTTATTATGAAGCATACTCATTAAATAAATTGCTTCCATTGCTTTATCTTCATCTAATATTGGAAGTTCTTCTATATAATTAGTAATTTCATATTCATCATCTTGATTAACATTTAGAATATTATTAAATTGTTTTGCCTTTAAATAACCTAATATCTTATCTAAATCTTTTCTTTCTTTTCTTTTTAAACAATAGGTTTCATTATCTGTAGAAATAATATGTGTTTTTCCAATTTTTTTGTATTTTTTTACATTAAATCTATACTTTTTAATTATTTTTTTTAATTCATTCATCTTGTTTTACACACGGAATAATTATTTTCATTCCTGTTCTCAAGTCACTTAAATCATTATATTCCTCTAATTTTTCTTTAGTAGTTTTATATTTGCTAATAATATTTTCAATTATATCACCATCTCTTAAAATATAAATACTATAAGTTGAATATGTTTCATTAGAAGAATCAAAAGATGAAAATAAAGAAGGACTACTATCATTATCATTTGAATTATCTTTTTTCTCTACTTCTTTTTTATTATCAGAAACATCAATATTATCGGTATTTATTTTAATTTCATTGTTAATTTTATTAAATACATTATCGACTTCTTTTGTTAAAATATCATCATTTTTTAAATTACTTTCATTACTGTCAATAATATCAATATTATCATCTCTATCAATAGCTGGAATCAATAATGATTTTTTTTCACTTTTTTCCATAAATAAATCATCACTTACTACTAAATCATCACTAATATTATCATTTTCTGTATCATTTAATATAAGTTTTTCTTTTATTTCTAATTTGTCAAGAAGCAAATCAATATTTACTTTAAGTATTTCTTCATCTATTATTTCATACGTAAAATCATCTATATCAATAACTAAATTCGACAAATCATATTTTGAATCGACTTCGATGTCAACTGGTATTTTGTAGGAAAATTTGTTTTCTATTTGACTTGCTGCTGTCATTTTATAACTACCCGATACAATAAAATCACCACGAATATTATTGCCATCTTCTAATGTTAAAGTATGATCTAAAGAAATAGAAGTTATTTTATCAATCATATTTTTAAATTCAATTTCTTTAGAAAAAGATACTATTTCATGCATAAAATCATTCCTTTCTATTAGAATATACGTAACTTTAAAAAAATTATAACAAAAAAATGTTAACTTGTTTCTAAAGCTAACATTCTTATTTCTTTAATTATTGGTTTTCGCTTTGTATCATATGAAATAGGAATTCTATTTAAAATATTTTCTTTTTCTTTTTTTATTTCTAAGTAATACTTATAAAACATTTCATCTTTATTTTTTATTAAATACGGTCCAAAATAAAGTTGTTTTTTAGAATATTTTGAAAATCCTTTTATAAATTCGATAATTATATAATATTTTCCTTCTTCGTTAATTATTTTTTCTTTGTTTATATAAAATCCTAAATTACATATTTTATATCTTAATGTTTCATACTTATTATTAGAAGAAATAATCAATCTTTTAACACTTTTCATTTTATTTTTGTCATTAGTTAATATTTCAACAATAGTTTCCATTCCCATACCTGATATTACTATAGTATCAATATCATTATTTATTTTTGATATTCCATCTGCACGTTCTAATTTTATATTATCTAAGCAATGATATTTTAAAAGATTTTCTTTTGCTTTTAATAGTGGTCCTATATTAATATCTGAAGCAATAATTTTTAAATTGTTATTATTTTGAAAAAGATATATGTCTAAGAATGCATGATCACATCCTACATCTATAATAGATTTAGCATCGCTTTCTAATATAAAATTGGCAATAGTTTTTAATCTACTATTAATATTAATCAATTAAAAAATCCTTAAGTTTTCTTGAACGTGATGGATGCCTTAATTTACGTAATGCCTTTGCTTCTATTTGACGAATTCTCTCACGAGTGACACCAAAGATTTGTCCTACTTCTTCTAATGTTCTACATTGTCCATCATCGAGTCCAAATCTAAGTCTTAAAACTTTTTCTTCCCTATCAGTTAGTGTTAATAATACATTGGTAAGTTCTTCTTTCAACATTTCCACAGTAGCATATTCTTCTGGTGACATTGTTCTTTCATCTTTAATAAAATCACCTAAATGAGAATCATCTTCTTCTCCTATAGGAGTTTCTAATGAAACAGGATCTTGGGAAATTTTATATACTTCACGAACCTTATCAACAGTAACATTAAGTTTTTTAGCAATTTCTTCTTCTGTTGGTTCACGGTTTAATTCTTGTGTTAATTGTCTTTGCACTCTTGCTAATTTATTTATTGTTTCTACCATATGTACTGGTACTCTTATAGTTCTAGCTTGATCAGCGATTGCTCTAGTTATAGCTTGTCTAATCCACCAAGTAGCATAAGTTGAAAATTTATATCCTTTAGTAGGGTCAAACTTTTCTACAGCTTTCATTAAGCCAATGTTTCCTTCTTGAATAAGATCTAAGAAAAGCATACCACGACCTACATATCTTTTAGCAATACTAACAACTAAACGAAGATTTGATTCTGCTAGCATTTTTTTTGCATATTCGTCTCCTTGTTCAGCAAGACGAGCATATTCAAATTCCTCATCTGTTGTAAGCAAATTAATTTTTCCAATTTCTTTTAAATACATTCTAACTGGATCGTTAATTTTTATATCTTTTGACATAGTCAGATCTTCAATAACAAGATTATTTGGATCATCGTCATCGTTAGAATTATCTGCCATCTCACTAATTATTTCTATGTTATTTTCAACAAGAGAATTATATAAATCATCAAGTGTATCACTATCTACTTCCAAACCTTTTAGTTCGTCGACAAGTTGTTCATAAGTTATATAACCTAATTTTTTACCTGTCTCAATTAATTTTTTCTTTCTTTCTTCGATAGTTTTTATCTCTTCAATCATGATTTTTTTCCCCCAATTCTTAATAGCCTTATCTGTTCTGCAACTTTAGCTTTTTCTAATTCATCAGTTTCTTTTCTCATTATCTCTTCTAGGCGTATTATTTCCTGCCTCACATTATACTCACTGATAGCATTTACATAATCTTCTATTGTTATGTCGCTTATTTCTTCATCTAGCTCAAGTTTTAAAACTTTTTCAAATTCTATTAATAATTCTTTCTTATCATTTAAATAAGTATAAAAATCAGCAATTACAATCTCACCATAATTATGGTAATAATAACTAATTTCTCCAGCTAAATTTCTTAATTCTGAGTTTATAAAATATAACTTTTTACTGTCATATGTTTTTATAACTTTAGGATTTATCAACATATAATAAATAAATTCTAAAGAAGCTCTCATGTATTTATCATATTTTACATCTTTTTTTACTGGTAAATTAGTAATTACATTATTATTGTTATTTCTTTCTTTATACTGATTTAATTTTTTTTCTAGTGTATTATAACTCAAATTTGTCTCAGTTGCAAGTTTTTTTAGTATTATTTCTCTTCTTATTTCATCTTTTATTTCAATTGTTTCTTTTAAAACGTTATTTACATAATTAGAAAGTTCTACATCACTTGAAAAATCAACACCATTTCTAAGTCTTTCAATTCTAAAATCGCTATAATTTAGCGCGCTTTCAATTAATGATAAAAATTTTTCTTTTCCATATTTTAAAATAAAAGTATCTGGATCATCGTTATCTTTTAACATTATTATTTTAACATTAATCCCAGCTTTCTCAAGCAACTCTCCATTATGTAACATTGCATCTAATCCAGGGTCATCACCATCTAAGCATAAGTAAATATTTAATGAAAGTTTTTTTAATAATGACATTTGTTCTTCTGTCATTGCTGTACCCATTAATGCAACAGTATTTTTTATTCCTATTGTACTAGCCCGAATAACGTCCATGAACCCTTCCATTACAATAACATATTTTTCTTGTCTAACATATTCTCTTGATGCATAGTAATGATATAAACATGAGCCTTTTCTAAAAATTAATGTTTCTTTAGTGTTCATATATTTACTAAATTTAACATCTGTATAAATTCTTCCACTAAAACCAACAATTCTTCCATTACGATCTTCCAAAGGAAACATAATTCTATTAATGAAGATATCATTTTCTCCATTAGATAATCCAAGTTCATTAATAGTATTAGTGTCATATTTTTTTTCTTTTAAATACTTACTTAACTTATTTTTCTCATCTAAAGCTAGTCCTATACCAAATTCTTTAATAATATCAGTATTAATATTTCTTTTTTTTAAATATTCTAGAGCTTCTGTTCCACTTTCAGTATTTAACATTAGCTGATAAAATTTTGCTGCAATATCATAAATTTCATAATATTTAGAATATTTTTTGTCTGATTGCGATATAAAATTGTTTACAGTAATACCTACTCTTTCGCCAAGTATCTTTAAAGCGTCTTTAAAGTCAATGTTTTCAATTTGCTCTAAAAAATTAAAGACATTACCACTATTATGACAACTCCAACAATTGTAAGTTTGCCTTTTAGGATCTACACTCATTGAAGGATTTTTATCGTTATGAAATGGGCATACTCCCCAATAATATTGTCCTTTTTTGGTAAGAGGAACATATTCGCTTATTAAATCGACTATATCAATTTTACTTCTTATATCATTAATTGTATTTTGATTATTCATAAAATCCCCTCTAATAAAACTGTATCTATTATACAACAAAATAATTATTTTCTATATATAAATCGTTAAAAATATATTATAATTTATATAGTTATTTTTAAATAATTACTTTTTTTAAAATTTTTTTCAACACTTTAACATTTTAAATTGTGTTATATATGAAAGGAGTGGTACTATGAATCTTCAAAATAAAAAAAATGAAGATTTCATAGTGATATATAATAAATATGTAGATACCGTATATCGAGTTTGTTATATGTACTATAAAAATAAAAGTGATACTGAAGACGCAGTACAAACTACTTTTACAAAATTTTTGGAAACAGATAAAACTTTTAATGATTTAGAACATATTAAAGCTTGGTTAATTGTAACAGCATCTAATATATGTAAAAATTCTCTAAAACATTGGTACAGACGTCTAATAAGTCTTAATTCTGTAGAAGATGAATTAGAGAGTAAAGAAAATTTTAGTAATCTTTTAGAATCAGTTTTAAAACTTCCAACAAAATATAAAATAATAATTTATATGTATTACTATGAAGGATATAATTCTAGAGAAATTGCTAAATTACTAAATAAAAATGAATCAACAATAAGAACTTACTTAAAAAAAGGAAGAGAATTATTAAAAGATAACTTAGGGGGATTAAATGAAGAATAAAAAATTAATAAAAGATTTTAAAATAATTTCTCCTTCAATAGAAGAAAAAGAAATAATGCTTGATAATATTTTAAATAATAATAAAATTACCATTCCTTTTAGAAAAATAATACCTGTTACTTTATCATTATTATTAATATTAGTATTAAATATTAATAGTAAAGTAATAGATAAAAATTATGAAATAGCATCTTTAAGAATAAACAATCCTAAATTAAGTTTTATATATAAAAATAAATGTTATCAAGAATCCAATATTATAAGTAGTACAGATAATTTAAAAAAAATTGGAATAGTAACATCTTTAGAAAATAATGAATTAATAAATATTCCTATTTATCAAAATAATAATAACAATATACTTATAAAGTTGGATAATCATTATATTACTTTTGTAGAAAGAAATTGTTTTGATATTAAAGAAAGGAATTTAAAATGAAAAAAATTGTATTATGTTTGACACTAATTATGGCAACAATAGTACTTACAGCTTGTGGTAAAGAAAATGTTTCTCTAAATTTAGAAGATTTATCTAGTAAACTAGATAATTTAAAAGGTGAAGAATTTGATCGATTCACTGCAGCAAATATTATTAATGAAAAAATTGAAGGATTAAAAGAAATCTATGATTATGAATATGATTTTAAAGAAAATTTTGGTTTAAATAGTGAAGATATCGAATTTTATACTATAGCTATGAATGAAGATAATATGGATATGTTTTTGTTTATCCAACCATTAGAAGATAAGAAAAATGATGTTAAATTAGCACTTGACAATTATTTTTCTAAACTAGAAAAAAATGAAAATCAAGAAATAGCTAATAAAGCTAAAAATAAAAGTTATACTCAGATAGGAAGTTATTTAATTTATATAATGACTGATAATAGTGCTGATATTTTAAATTCAATAAAAGATGCAAAGGAAAATGTATTTGGAGCTTTAATGGAAGTAAATGATGAAACTTTAGAAAGTCAATTCAATATAAATAAAGATGATGTTAAAGAATATTTGATAAAAGTTCCTATGATGATTACTTCTTCTAATAGCTACATAATTATTAAGCCAGCAGATGGTAAAAAAGATGAAATTAAAGAAAAAATGGATGAGTATATGACTAAACTAGAAAAGCAATGGGAAACATATCTTCCTATTCAACATGAGCTAGTTAAAAATCGTTTAGAAAAAGAATATGGAGATTATTTGATATATATAATATCATCAGATAATGATTTAGTATTTGAAACAATAAAAGCAAATAATTTGAGTTAGGAGAATTGGATATATGGTATTCAGTAGCATTCCATTTATCTTTTTCTTTTTTCCTATTTTTTTAATAATATATTATATTGTTCCATTTAAATTAAAGAATATAATTCTCTTAATATTTAGTTTAATCTTTTATGCTTGGGGAGAACCTGTATATATACTATTAATGATTTTCTCTTCACTTCTTGATTATACTTGCGGAATATTATTAGGAAAATATAAAAAGAAAAAAATTAGAAACTTAATTCTAATAGAATCCATAGTAATAAATTTATTATTGTTATCATTTTTCAAGTATAGTGATTTTTTAATTGAAAATATTAACAATATTTTCAATTTAAATATACCTCTTTTAAATCTTCCTCTTCCAATTGGAATTAGTTTTTTCACTTTTCAAACTATGAGCTATACAATTGATGTTTATAAACATAACGTAAAAGAAGAAAAAAACTTTTTAAATTTTATGACTTATGTAAGTATGTTTCCTCAATTAATTGCAGGTCCTATTGTAAGATACGAAACAGTTCATGAAGAATTAGAAAAAAGAGAAATTAATTTAAATAATTTTTGTAATGGATTTGCAAGATTCTTAACTGGTCTATTTAAAAAAGTTTTAATTGCTAATACTTTAGGATTTTTATGGGTTACAATTTTAGATAATTTTTATGATTTTTCTTCTCTTACACTATTTCTTGGCGTAATATCATTTTCATTACAAATCTATTTTGATTTTTCTGGATATAGTGATATGGCGATTGGAATGGGTAAAATGTTAGGGTTTAATTATTTAGAAAACTTTAACTATCCATATATTTCAAAAAGCATAACTGAGTTTTGGAGAAGATGGCATATTTCTCTTTCTACTTTTTTCAAAGATTATGTTTATATACCTCTTGGTGGTAATCGTTGCAGTAAAATAAAAAATATTAGAAATATTTTAATTGTTTGGGCTCTTACTGGTTTTTGGCATGGGGCTAGTTGGAACTTTCTTCTATGGGGAGTTTACTTTGGAATAATCTTAATATTAGAAAAGTTCATTTTAAATAAATATTTAGAAAAACTTCCAAACTTTTTTAAACATATTTATGCAATATTGCTTATATTAATAGGTTGGTTAATCTTTAGTTTTGAAGATATGAATATGTTAATATCTTTCTCTAAGAGACTAATTGGTATAAATACAGCTTTTATTGCTTCTGACTTTTTCTTCTTTATAAAAAACTATTTTATAATAATATTACTAGGAATTATCCTCTCTACTCCTATAAGTAAAATTTTAAAAGAAAAAATAAACTCAGCAAAATATAAAGGAATATATTGTACAATGGCATTTATAGGTTCAATAATACTATTTATAGTTACTATTTCTTTTTTAGTAAGTGATACTTATAATCCGTTTTTGTACTTTAGATTTTAGGTGATTTATGGAAAAATTAAATAAATATATTTCAATAACTATATCATTAATAATAATTACATTTTCAATTTGGTTTATTTTAATAGATAAAAAAGAATTTTCTGATAATGAATTTAGATATCTTGAAAAATGGCCAACATTAACTTTTGATAGTCTTTTTGAAGGAGAATATATTAAAAATCTTGAATCATATTTTACTGATCACTTCCCATTAAGAGACAATTTTGTAGCACTTAAAACAAAAGTATATTATGATTTAGGGCAACGATTAATAAATAATGTTTATATTGCAAATGATAATTTTTTAATTAATAAATTTGATAAGCCACAAAATAGTGATAAAATAATCAATATACTTAATAAATTTCAAGCAAATAATAAAGATATTAATATTGAAATGATAATATCACCAACTTCAACAAGCATATATAGTAGTTTATTACCTAGTAATAGTATTAATTATAGTGAAAAAGATGCAATTGATTATTATTATAATAATTTAAATATAAATACTATAGATAT
>CASEVQ010000022.1 GCA_949291455.1 uncultured bacterium | reverse complement strand
ATTTTACACCATTCTTTTTTTCTTAAAACGACTAAAAAATGTGCATTTTCTTATGAAAATACACATTTTAAGTCGTAATGCACTTAATTGTGCACTTTAGTTAGAATTTAACGTTTTTATTTATACCGTATAAATATTAGTCAACCTTATTTATAAAATCATGTTAAAATAATATATTAATAATTTTTTATTATATAAAAAATGGTATATTTAAGTTTATTTTGTTATAGTTATGTAAATTGGCATATAATTAATATCTACATTAATTTCTTCACTGCAATTAATATATTCTTTTAGAATATTTCCATACATGTCATAAATAGTTACGTTACCATTTAAAATTCCTAAAGATATTTTTCTAATAGGATTTTCTTCATCTAACCATATACTTATAATTTCATTACCATTATTATCTTTAAATTTATAATAATAATATTCGTTTTCATTTTTTTCTATTAAAACAACATCGTTTAATAAATAGCTAAACATATTGATAGAAACGTAAGCTGGTTTTGCAGACATTTCTACGTCTCGTGGATACCCTTTTAAATTTTCAGTTTTAAATGAACTCACTATTCCAAAATTTCCTTCAACATGATTATTAGTAAATCCAGTATCTTGTAACGCATATATATATACTTTTTCAATATTTGTTGTACCGATTTGTTTATTAGCTAGACTCCAAATTAACATTTGTGTTAAGTATGTTGCTTGTTTTTCTTCATTAGAATCATAAGAAACAGTTGGAAATCCAGTTTCAGTTAACCATATTGGTATATTTACATTTTTACTAACTTTATTTTTATAATAATCAATTAAATTTCGCAAATCATCTAATTGATTAAAAATTGTTTTATTATTTTTTTGACTAGTTGGTGATGAAAATTCTGTTGTATATGGGTGAACTGATACGACATCAATTATTTCTATTGGGTATATAGTTGAATCATTAATACCATCATTATTATTATCTAGTTCAACAGCTGTATTAAGCATTTTTGCAATCCAACTTTCTTCAGAATATTTTGAGAAATCATCATTTGCATATATTGGAATACGATTTGAAGCAATTGCAACAATTTTAGCATCAGAATCAATATTTTTTATAGCTAAACTTACTTTAACAAGAATATTTGCATATTGTTCTGGCGTTAATTCATTTACTAAATTCATTTCGTTAAGTATCTCATAGTATTCCAATTTATTGCTGTATTCTTTAGCAATTTCCTCATAAGTATCAATTGTTTCCGTAAGTATTTCTTCATATGTTTTTGACGTTTGATGTACTGTAAATAAAATGTTTTGATTATATTCATTTAAAACAGAATCATAAATATCTTCATATCTTCCTAATCTATTATTGTAACCATTTATTTTGTCTTCGTTGATAAATGAAACATTAATGTTTTCACGAAGATTATTAATTCCAAGTAAATTTCCTACTTCAATTGTATTTTTTATTCTTCTTTCACTTGTCCATCCACTATATCCAAAAAAAGAATTCATTCCTAAAAATGTATTTTCATTGCTACTTAAATCTGCGATTATTTTACTAAAGTTTAAAATTTCTTGTTCAAGTATATTATTATGCCATATATCAACAATTAATTTATATGTTCCGTATTCAAATATGTTTTCTAAATAAAATTTTTCTTCATCTTTACTTTTTATAATTAAATTATAGTATTCAGAATTATATATTAAATTATTATTCATATCTAAAACTTTATATGACAATTTAATATTTTCTTCTTTATTGCTATTATTATATATTTTAAATCCCATACCAAAATTGTCATTAGTATATATGTTTCCTATTAAAGAATCATTATTAATATTATTTTTATTTATTGAATCTATGTTAAATGTTTTTTTAGTAACTGTTATACTTTTTATTTTTAATATATCATTAAAATTAACACTTCTTCCAAAGTAAAAATGTATATAATTATCAACATTTTCTGAGAAGAAATCTTTCGTAACTTTAAATGTATAACTTTTCCATTCCATTGTATTTGTTAAATTGAAAGTTAAATTTGCATAATAATATTCATCATTCCATGACCAAAAGCTTTCTTCTGGATAGCCACCATAACCAGTTAACTGATAATTGATAGAGTTAAATTGATCTGTTGAAGTTTGTAATAATACTGTACCAATTCCAGCATCATAATATTCTATTGTTATATCATAATAATTATTAACAGATATAAAATCTTTATCAACTTTAATGGTAAATCTACTGCTTCCTCTATTTTCAGTTCCATCATATTCTTGTAAGATATTCCAAGTATCATCTATAACATTACCAGTAAATCTTTCAATTGATAGTAAATTATTAGGATTACCAGTTATCATATCTTGTGGTGTTATAGTTAATGAATAGTTTCCATCTTCATCATATACTATATCAAATGCAGCACAATTACTTACACTTGAATTATAATTATTGTTTTCTTGTAATATAGCTTGTACATAATATTTGCCAATGTTAGTTGGATTATTTATTTCTATACTACATAAGCTATCACTATAATATTTATAACTATAATTAGTAGTATTTATTAAAGAATTATTACTTTTTAAAGTACTACTACCCGCTCCTATTTCTTGAACATTTCCTGTATATATTTGTTCTATATTTTCTAGTTGCGTTATAGTTTCTGACTTATTTATTGTATATTTTATACATTTACTTGCTGACGAATAATATTCGTTTCCTTTACTAACCGCTTTGACACTATATTTTCCTGCATCAGCTGGAATATTACTCAATATATTCCCATTACATTTATCATCATCGTAATAATAATATGTTATTTCTGTACCACTTTTTGCAATACCATCACTTATTTCTTGCTTTTGTCCTGTATATTCATAGTTTTTATCTTCTAATGCTATTTCATCATTTAATTTAATAATATAATCTGCTTCATTGTTTTCGATATTTGTGCTATAAATATATCTTGGCTTGATAATTGGAAATTGTTCTATATTTTTATTAGATAACAATTCATTATATTCTTCTATTATTACTCCTAAAATATTTTCACTCTTTTTTAATTCGTATACTTTAATATCATCTGTATTGTTGATCGTTGTAGCGGCAATAAGCAAATCCTTTAAGCTTGGATTAAATCCTTTATCAAGATTAAAAATATATTCTCCTATTACATAAGCACGATTAATATTTAAATTTTCATATATTTGTTTATTCAAAATTTCTGTACTAGAATTATTGTAAATTAAATTCATTTCTTCATCAATATCATCATAAGAATTGCTTCCTATAGAGTCATAATAAATATACTTTACATTTATCTTAGGAAAAAACAAAAGTTTGGTATTAGTTAATAATTCTCTAAATTCATAAATTTTCTCATCATTTATATTTTGCGAAATTTTTATTTCATATACATTAACATCATTAGTTTTACAATATGATGCTGCTATTAATAAATCTTTTAATGTCGGATTATACCCTTTGCTAATATCAAAGACATGATTGCATACTACGTAAGCTCTTTCTAGCCTCAAATCATTTTCGAATTCATCAAGTGTAATTTCTTTAGCATAGACTATAGGATATTTAAATAGTAAAATTGCAAATATTAAAAATAAATACTTCTTCATAAATTTACCCTTTAAATGGAACAATATAAATCGTAGTATTATCGTTGTTAAAACGCATCTTAAATGTAGGATTATCTTCTATTTTAGCATTTTCAACAATCGCTTTTCTACTTATTACATTAAAACTTCCTTCGTTTCCCAAAAATAATTTAGCATCGTAATTCCAGTTTCCACCTTCAATAGTAACGTCAAAATTTAACATGTTAGAATTTGCTACTTTTGAATATTTATATGGACTTGCTTTTACAATAACATTTATTTCTTCTTCTTTTGTTTCATTGCCACAAACGACTTTATATTTGACAGTCAAATTACTATTTGAAATTCCTCTTTCAATTTGGCTTGGAAAATTAATAACATCAATACTGCAGCCATCTTCTTTAAATTGACTTGTTATATCTTGACTTCCACTATCTAAATATACTTTTGTAGTTTTGATTTTATTTATAATGCTATTTAACTTAATTTCATTGTTTGAAGTATAAACAGCAGTTAATGTTGTGTTATTCTTAATAATAGTAGTATCTGTATATTGTATACTTCCACTATACCATCCTTTAAAAGTATATCCATCTTTACTAGGAGCTTTTGGTAATGTTCCTAATTTATCACCACTATATACAACTTTAGAATCAACAACAGTTCCATCAGCTTTAAATGTAACTAAAAATTCTTCGATTTTTTTCCATACAGCTTTTAGTGTAATATCAGTTGTTACTTTTGAATCAAAATTATATTTTTGTCCATTAAGTTGCCATTCTACAAATTCATAACCTGTTTTTGATGGTAAATTTGGAATATTAGTTATTTTTTCACCTTCATAAACCTTTTGACTAGAAATCAATACACCATTATTTTCGAAAGTAACTTGCAACTGTTTTTTTTCTTTCCATATAGCTGTAAGTGTGATATCACTTGTTATTGACGTATTAAAATCGTATTTTTGTCCATCTAATTGCCATTCTACAAATTCATATCCATTTTTTGTTGGATTTATAGGTTGAGTTATTTTATCATTCTTCTCTACTAAAATAGGTGACATTACATTTCCACCTTTTGTATCAAATGTTACTACACACGAATCTTTTACCTCTTGCCACACAGCAGTAAGAGTAAAATCACTCGTTACATTTGTATCAAAATCATATTTTATACCATTTAATTGCCATTCTACAAAAATATTATTATCTTTTACAGGTATAATTGGTTCTTTTAATTTTTCATTTTTATAAACATATACTTCTTTAATTTCATTACCACCATTTGTATCAAATTTAATAGTAAATCTTTCTTCATATTTTGCAATTACTGATATATCATTTGTTATTGGTGTATTAAAATCAAATTTTAAGTCAGAATCTTTTTCATACCATCCCAGAAAATGTTCATCTTCTATTTTTACCTCACTTACCATTTGTCCTTTTTTTACTTCTACTATTTTCTGTTCTTCTTCATTAATAAAAGTTACTGTATATGTTTCTTCTTCAAGTTTTAAAAAAGTTCCGATTCCTGCCAAAAGCATTCCACAAAAAATCATAAAAAAAGCAAATATACTTTTACCCATCATTACACCTCAAAAGTTACTTATTCTTATTTTCTTCTATTTTATAATATTATTATACATAATTACTATTTTTAATACAATATTTTTATTATATAATCAAAAAAAAATACTATTTAGTATTTTTTTTAGCATTTTTTTTATTTTTATTAGATGTTTTTGTTGTTTCTTTATTATTTGTATTATTCTTTTTTGTAGTAGATGTTTTAGTACTACTGCTTTTACTATTGCTTTTAGAGGCTGTAATTTTCCTTGCTTTCTTCTCGATTTTTTCTTCAATTATTTCTTCTTCATCTAATTTGGTTTCATCAATATTTGTTTTTTCTTTTTTTTCATCAGAATTACCTTTTCTAGCAACCACTATAAATGCAATAATTCCTGCAACTAATGCCAATGATATTAAAGAAATAACAGCATCAGTAGATGACTTTTCTGGTTCAATTCCATTTTTAACATTTTCTATTATATCTGTTCTTTCCTCAACACTTTTGTTATATTCATTAATAATATCTTGTTTTATTTCTTCACCCCATGATTCTTGAAATCCTGGATATGTTTTATCACCAATTATAATAAAAGGTACTCCATTAATTGTCGTATCTAAATATTCTGCTACTTGATTTAAAAGTTCAGCATTTTCTACATCGTTCCATACTTCATATGTTATTAAGTTATAATATTTTCCATATTCTTCTTCAATACTATCAAAGAAACTTAATGCTGAAGCACAAAATCCACATCCTTCTCCTCTAAAAAGATATACATTAACTTTAGATGAATCACTAGTTTCTTCTTCTGCATTTGCTGAAAAAGGAATAATTAAAGCACAAAGTAATAATGCCACTATTATAGTTTTAATTTTTTTCATAAATCCTCCTTATTTGTACAAATAAAATTTTAGCAAAATTTTAACAAAATGACAATATTTTCTATATTTTTCATAAAAAATTCACATAAATTATTTGTTTTCTAGCTTTTCTAAATCTACACCACTTATAATATCAAATTTTTTACTTATTTTATCACTTGTAATTTGAACATTTTCTACTTCTTTATTAACTGTTTGAATACTTTTAGCTAAACGATCCCATCTCTCTTTATATCTTCCAAATTCTATTCCTAATTTATTTAATTCATCATGAATTATTGAAGTATATTTATCTCTTTCAATATTTTTAATTATCATTTGAATAACTGTAAGTGTGGACATTAATGTCGTAGGTGATGTAATCCAAACTCTTTTTTTATAAGCATATTCAATTATATCACTATGATATGCATTTATTTCAGCAAATATAGCTTCTGCAGGTAAAAACATAATTGCTTGATCAGAAGTTATATCTGGAATAATATATTTACTACTTATAGCATCGATGTGTTTTTTTACATCGGATTTAAATTGTTTTTCATATCTTTCTCTTGTTTCAATAGGTAGTTTTTTATCAACCATCATTCGATAATTTTCTAAAGGAAACTTAGAATCAATTGCAATTGTACCTAATGGTTCTGGAGCAAATAAAATACAGTCTGCTATTGTCCCATTAGCAAGTGTATACTGCAATGAATATACTTTGTTATTTGATTCACCAAAAACACTCGAAAGTATTTGTTTTAAATTAACTTCTCCAAAAATACCTCTACTTTTTTTATCTGTTAGTATGCCTTGCAATGAAACAATATCGCTAGATAATGATTCTATTTTCTTTTGAGCTTCATCAATTTTACTTAATCTTTCTAAAACATTTGTAAATGTTTTATTAGTCTTTTCAAAATTTTGATCTAAACGTTCATTTACTTTATCATTAATACGATTTAATCTTTCTTCTATTTTTTTGTTTAAGTTTTCAAAATCATTATTAATATCTTTCGTAAGGCTACTTTTAAATTCGTTTATCTCTTTATTGATATTAATTTCAAATCTACCTAAACGTTCTGTTATATTAGCTTCATCAACTTTATCACTTTTGTTTTTTAATATTAAAAATACTACTAATATTATTAAAATTAATAGTAAAACTATAATTACATAATCCATAAAATCACCTACTCTAAATTCAATTTTTTAGAAACAATTTTTGATAATAAATAACTAAATCCTAATGATACTAAAATAAGCAATATTGTTTTTGTATCACCTATACTATCAATTAAACTTTTTCCAATCATTCCCCAAAAATATACTATTGAAATTTTTCCAATCATTAATGCTAAAATAAATTTTTTTATATTCATTTTTATAATTCCTGCAGAAATGTTGACTAAAAATGCTGGTGTAAACGGTAAAGCAATTATTAAAACCAAATTAGCAAATTTTATTTTTTTTAATTTTTCTATTATTTTTTCTAATTTTTCATGCTCTTTACTTTTTTTATCAATATATATTCCTAACATTTTATTAGCTAAAAAATATGCAATTACACAACCTATAATCGTCGATATATATGAAAGTATAAATCCAAAAAACATTCCAAATGCACTAAAATTAAATGCTACAAAAACACCAAGTGGTAAAATTGGAATCATAGATTCTAAAATAATAATAAAACATCCAGATAAAAAGCCATATTGTTTTAATAGTTCAATTATTTGTGAAATTATAGGTGTTAAAAATTCACTCATATTATCACCTTTTAATATTATAGTACATTAAAAAATATTTTAAAAGTAAAAATATACATTTCGTATTAATGTTAATATTTTGTTCATAATATAAATGAAATTAAAAGGAGAATTATATGGATATTTTATTTTTATGTTTAAAAATTTTTTTTGTAAGAATAATTGATGTTTCACTTGGAACAGCAAGAACAATTATCATGGTTAGAGGTAAAGGTTTTGTTGCTAGTATAATAGGATTTTTCGAAGTATTTGTTTGGTTTTTAATTGTAAGAGAAGCTTTAAATACAACTGAATCTGGTCTTTTTATTGCAATTAGTTATTCTTTAGGATTTGCTACAGGTACTTATATTGGTAGTATTTTTTCTGAAAAGTTTATTGAGAGTAATCTAAGCATCGAAGTTATAACCGAAAAAAAAGAACTAGCTGATAAAATAAGAAAAAAAAATTATGGAGTTTCTGTTCTTAATGTTAATGGACAAGAAGATGTCCAAAAATATATGCTAGTAATTGAAATAAAAAATAAGAAATTAGAAAGTCTTAAAAAATTAATTGATGAACTTGATAAAAAGGCTTTTGTAATGATTAAAGAAACCAAACTTGTTCAAAATGGTTATTTTAAATAGAACTTTTAGCAATTTCTAATATTTTATCAAAATCATCATCTTTAGCCATAACATTTTTTCTTATTGCTCCACATTTTTCACATTTATAAACAATTTTATAATTATCATTTTTACTCTTTTCAATTGCAATAGGTATTAAAATTCCTTTACATTTTTCTTCTCTGTCACCGGGATTAATATCAACATGTTTAGAGCACAAGCAAAAATTACAATGGTCACGAGCAGTATATCCTAATTTTGCTATTTTCCTTCCACATCTTTCACAGATAAAATCTTCATCAATCATGGCAAACCTTTTTTTATTATTCATATAATACCTCTCATAAAATTAAGAGAATATTAACAAAATAATAATAATTTGTCAAATTTTATTAACTTTTATAATTAAATAATTTATATTCATTATACCCACCTAATACATTTACAACATTATATCCCCTGTTCGATAACATTTTGCAGACTTTTTCGCTTCTTCCTCCATATTCACAATATATATAATATTTAGTATTTTTTTCTAAATAATTTTCTGGATTCATTAACAGAAAATTCATTGGAATGTTAACTGATTTAGGTATATTTCCTATATTATATTGGTATTTATCTCTTATATCAATAAGTTTAATATCATCATAAAGTATTTTTTTTAAATCATCAATTGAAATATTATACATAGAATACCTCCATAATATTGTATGTTTTATTTTTAATATAGATAGTTTATTAGTTTACAAAAACAAATATTTGTAGTATAATATGCACTATTAAATGGGGTGGAAGTATATGTTAATAAAAATAGAAAAAGATCGAAGACTAATTGACACAAATAATCTTACAATTATAAACTCAGGAAAAGATGGATGCATCTATAATTTTGAAGGAGAAGCTTTAAAAATATCTGATTCTATGTATATGACTAGAGAAAAAGTTAAGGACTTAAAACAATCAATCCCAGATAATTGTAGTTGTAAAATTGTAGTTCCTAGAAGAACTGTAATTGATCCTAGTAAAAATTATAGTTTAAAATATAAGCCAATTATTGGTTATACTCAAAGATTATTGTTAGAAGATCAAAATGGGATAAGATTTATGTCACCTAATGAATATATTCAAGAATTTGTTATGATAGAAAAACAAGTATCAGATTTTTTATCAAAAAATCAAATTGCATTAATGGATACTAATCCTAACAATATATTAGCAACTTTTGATGATGATGGAAAACTTTATTTAATAGATCATGATAGAGATATAACTCCTTCGTCAACATTTGTAGAACATCAAAAAATTAGAAATAATGATTATATAAATCATAACCAAAGAAAATTAGCAGAATTAATGTATAAAGGTCTATTACTTCAATTACAAAAAATTCAAGGAATTGGAAACAGCGCAGCTAATACTGAAAAAGTAGATAAATATATTGAACAAGAAGCTGAAAGAAGTGATATAACATTTTCGACAACTGAACAAGCTTTATCAAGTTATTCTTCAATAGATGAATATGCTAAAGATACTTTAAGAAAAATAAAAAGAAGATAATTAAAAAGTTTTTTGAAATAAAAAAACTTAAAAATACTTGTAATAATCCTAAAGGATTATTTTTTTATTAAATTAAATATTTAATAATGTAATGTTTACTTTTAAGTTTATAAAATTAAATTTTTATTCTTTGTAATATTATTTAAATAAAATATTTTACTATTTTATTTTATCTTTTACATCAAAATAAATTATTTCTTTTTGCTTTCCAAATATTCGTCATATGTACATTTTCTATCTATAATTCCATTATCTGTTATTTCTATAATCCTATTAGCAATTGTCTGTATGAACTGGTGGTCATGTGATGCAAATAAAATTTCACCATTATATTTAATAAGTCCATTATTAAGAGAAGTGATACTTTCTAAATCCAAATGATTTGTTGGCTCATCTAAAATTAAAAAATTAGTTGCTTCTAGCATACATTTCGATAGCATGCACCTAGCTTTTTCACCCCCCGATAAAACCGGTACTTTTTTAAATACATCTTCACCAGAGAATAACATTCTACCTAAAAAACTACGTAAAACTGTCTCATCATCAATATTGTAGTAATGTCCAATCCATTCAACTATTGTTTCATCATTTTTAAAATACTCAGAATTATCTTGGGGAAAATATGATTTAGTTATTGTTTTTCCCCATTCTATGCTTCCACTATCATATTTCATTTCACCCATTAATATTTTAAATAAAGTTGTTTTAGCAATACTATTACTACCAATAAATGCTATTTTATCGCCTTTTAACACTGTAAAACTTATATTATTTAATATTTTTTTTCCATCAATAGTTTTTGATAATTTTTTTACACTTAGTATTTCTTTTCCTGATTCACGAGATGGTTTAAAATCAATAAATGGGTATTTTCTAGTAGATGGGACAATTTCATCTAACTCTATTTTTTCTAGCATTTTTTTTCTTGAAGTTGCTTGTTTACTTTTTGATGCATTTGCTGAAAATCTAGCAATAAAAGATTGTAATTCTTTAATTTTTTCTTCTTTTTTCTTGTTGGATTCTTTCATTTGTTTTAATGCCAATTGGCTTGATTCATACCAAAAATCATAATTTCCAATATAAAGCTTTATTTTACCATAATCAATATCAGCAATATGTGTACAAACTTTATTTAAAAAATGTCGATCATGAGAAACTACAATTACTGTATTATTAAAATTTATTAAAAATTCTTCTAACCAATTAATTGCGTCTATATCTAAGTTATTTGTTGGTTCATCTAAAAGCAATATATCAGGATTTCCAAAAAGTGCTTGGGCTAAAAGTACTTTTACTTTTTTATTATTTGGTAATACTTTCATTAACGAATAATGAAACTCATTTTCAATTCCTAAATTATTAAGTAACTCGCTAGCTTCGTTTTCTGCTTCCCATCCATTTAATTCGGCAAAAGCCGCTTCTAACTCTCCTAATTTGATTCCATCTTCATCTGAAAATTCTGTTTGAGAATACATTTTTTCTTTTTCTTTCATAATCTTGTAAAGTTCACTATTTCCCATTATTACTGTATCCATAACTGTAAATTCATCAAATTCATAATGATTTTGTTTTAACATGGCAACTCGTTCACCCTTAGAAATTACAATATCACCATGCGTTGTTTCAAGTTCACCAGACAGTAATTTTAAAAATGTTGATTTCCCTGCTCCATTAGCACCAATAAGACCATAACAATTACCTGAAGTAAATTTAATATTTACATCTTCAAATAAAGTTTTTTTACCAAACCTTAAAGTTACATTATTAACTTGTATCATTTAATCACCTCATGAAGTTTAAATTATTTTTTCTTTTTTGAAGTACATATTCACGAATACTACCATTTGAAATAGTTTTATCATAATATTCTTCAATAGTACTACATTCTCCTTTTTTATAATCTGAATATATTGCATCATATAACATAATTGGATCAATATCTGGCATTTCAGTTGTTAATAAAAGACTACCAAATAAATTATCAATTTCTGAATCATTTATACTAGCAACAGAAGGTAAATTAGAAATTCCATAAGCAGAAAAATCATATACTTCAATACCATTTTCTGTTATTATGACATTATGCGGCTGCAAATCATTAAAAATTATTCCATTATCACTGATAATTTTAGTTTCTTTTCTTATGCCTTCAATATTTTTTACGGCATCACAAATATCCATATTTGTTAACTTTTCTTTTGTTCCTTTTTTTAATAATCGCATTTTAAAACCAATCAAATTTTTTTTACTATCAAATTGTAAAGAATATGGTGTTACAAAATATTTTAAATTTAATTTTGATAGCCTAACAGCAACTTCACTATCATCACTTTTCCTTTGTGCATTAGCATTATAAGTTTTAAATGCACTTTCCCCAATTTTAAATACTGTTCCTTGATCTCCATGTCCCAGTATTTTAGGAGATTTACTACTTATTTTTATTTTTCCTGTAAAATTATAATTCATATATTCCTAATTTAATATTTTTAATAATTTAAAAATATTTTATCTCCTTATTTATTTTTAAAGGTTTCATACCAATCTTCTAATTTACTTATGCCAATGTTAGATAAATCTCCAATATAATCAAATGTTAAATTAAATGCTTTTTTCATAAATTCAAAATCTTCTTTAGCATAATTGCATAGTTCTTCATTATTATCACATATTTGACTTGTAATGCTTATATATAAATCCACTACAAAATTTTTTATATTACTATATATCTTATTTGTTGAATTACTTAATTTTTCTTTATATCCTGGAAAATATTCTTCAATTTTCTTATCTAAAGATAACGCTAAATTAATTATTTTTAATTTAGCCTCATTAGTTAATTCTTCAAATGTATATCCATTTATTTTTTCACCATAAAAAATAAAATCTACTATTTTTATAAATCCTTCTTTAATTACATTCTCATCTGAACTATTTTCAATATTGTCAAAGTAGGCAACTGGATCAATAAGAAAGTCTTTATCATTTTCAATATTATTATTATTATCATTATAATTATTATTTTGCACTTCTTCTTTTAAGTAATTATCGACATTTGAATCTTCTTTAATATCTATACTATCGTCTTTTTTATCTACATTTATATTATTATTTATTTTTTTATCGTCTGTTTTGTTAGATAACTTATTATTATTCATAAATAAATAACAGACAAATGTCGTTGATATTATTGTTATAGCAATAATAATCAAAATAATAAAAATATTCTTTTTATTTTTAAACATATCTATCACCAACTTGTTTTATATTTTAACATATTTTTACTCTAAAATCAATTTTATCTTTAACAGCTGAGCTTTTATTTAATTGTTATTTATGGTATATTTAATATGGATGTGATAAAATGAGAAAGCAAAAAATATTATTATTAGTTTATTTTATATTATTAATTATTTATGAGGAAACAATTTTTCATTTGTTCGTTTTTGAAAAATTTACTTTTAATTTCTTATATATAATATTATTTTCAATTCCAATCGGAAGTTTATGCTATTTATTATCTAATTTATTTAAAGATAAATGGAATAGGATTCCAACATATATTTTTGCTATTTTAGTA
Organism: uncultured bacterium; assembly: GCA_949291455.1. Lineage (GTDB taxonomy): Bacteria > Bacillota_I > Bacilli_A > RF39 > UBA660 > RUG13868. The sequence continues at coordinate 1,728 of CASEVQ010000022.1, read as the reverse complement.
ATATTTTTATTCATTTCTAATTTTATTTATTATAAAGTTTATTTATCTATAATATCTCTTTACTCTTTCTTAAATGGAAATCAAGTTTTAGGATTTATAAATCATGTAATATTGATAGCAAAAAACAATTGGTATGTTATCTTATTAATGATACTTCCATTAATAATTATAGTTGTATTAGATATTACTAAAAAAATAAGCTATCAAAGAATTTGTTTATTAAATAAACTCATAATACTAGTAGCAATAATAATAGTTCAAGTTAGTACATTAATAAGTATTCAATTAATAAAAAGTAATGATATTTATTCCAATAAAAATCTTTATTCCAACATTCATTCACCACTATTAACTTCTGAAAGATTTGGTTTAATAACTACGTTTAGATTAGATTGCCAAAGATTAATATTTGGATTTAAAGAAAAAGATTTAGAAGTTGAAATTCCTAATACCAATATAGATAATGGATTAGATTCTTCTTATGATGATGACAAAATAGAAATTACTTACAATGAATTAGAAATAGATTGGGACTATTTAATAAATAATGAAACTGATGAAACAATTAAATCTATGCATAATTATTTTAGCTTACAATTACCAACTAATAAAAATGATTATACAGGAATGTTCGAGGGGAAAAATTTAATAGTCTTTGTAGCAGAAGCATTTTCTCCTATGGCAATAGATGAAGAATTAACACCTAATTTATACAAACTATATAATGAAGGATTTCAATTTACTAATTTTTATACACCACTTTTCCCAGTTTCAACAGCTGATGGAGAATATATTGCAGATACTTCTCTAATACCAAAAGAAGGAGTTTGGAGTATCTATAGAATAAAAGGCAATTATATGCCATATTCATATGCTAATGTATTTGAAAATTTAGGATATACAAGTAAAGCCTATCATAACAATAGTTATAATTATTACAATAGAGATGTTTATTTAGAAACAATGGGATACGATTCTTATCTTGCATGTAAAAACGGACTAGAAAAGCGAATAAATTGTAAAATATGGCCACAAAGTGATTATCAAATGGTAAATACTACAATTGATGATTACATAAATGATGAGCATTTTATAACTTATTATATGACAGTAAGTGGACACTTGGAATATAGTAAAATTGGAAATATGATGGTATCTTGGAATTGGGATAAAGTAAAAGATTTACCACTTTCTAATGCTGCAAAATCTTACCTTGCTTGTAACATAGAATTTGATAAAGCAATTGGTGAATTGATTAATCGACTAGAACAAGCTGGAAAATTAGATAATACAGTTATTGCTATAAGTGGAGATCATTATCCATATGGATTAACATTAGAACAAGTAAACGAATTATCAGACTATCAAAAAGATGAAAATTTTGAACTTCATCATATGAGTTTTCTTCTTTGGAATTCAGAAATGGAAAATCCGATAAAAATTGAAAAATATTCAAGTAGTTTAGATATACTTCCAACTATTTTGAATTTATTTGGTATCGAATACGATTCAAGGCTTCTAATGGGTACAGACATATTATCTAATAGCATGCCATTAGTAATTTACTCTAATAGAAGCTTTATAACTGACAAATGTCGTTATAATTCGTTAACAAAAGAAATTATACCTAATGGTAATTCAACTTGTACTGAAGAAGAAGTAAATACTATAAACAATATCATTTATAATAAATTTAAATATTCTAAATTAATATTAGAAAATGATTAT
>CASEVQ010000021.1 GCA_949291455.1 uncultured bacterium | reverse complement strand
CTGTTACTGCTGGTATTGCTATTATCATTAATATTCCTAATATTATTATTACTGCTAATAGCTCTATTAAAGTAAATCCTTTTTTATTCTTCATATAATCACTCCTAGTATTATTATTTATATTTATAAGTTTACAATACTTTTATTTTTTTCACAATACTTTATATAAATATTCCATAAAAAATAAAAAAACGGCTTAAGCCGTTTTATTTTAGAAATTAAAATTTATTTCCACATGAAGTACAGAAACTAGCATTCTCTTCTATTTTTTCTCCACATTTCGGACAAAATTTACCTTTACTTGAAGTTTCTTTACTAGCTTTATCATCTTCATAGAAATTATTATTAGCAAATGTTACTATTTTATCAAGTAATCCTTGAACTGGGAAGAATACACCCTTCATTTCTTTATTAGAAATTACAGAAAGAATAAATCTAAATTTAACTACTAATATAATGAATGTAACAACTTCACCTAATATTTCAAATAGTTTTACGCAAATTGGAATATAGAAATAATCATCGTATCCATTAACTAGATTTGCGCTAACTCCCCAAGATACTAACATTTCGAAGAATTTTCTTAACCCTCCAAATAATGTTGTAATTCCTTGGTTAATTACATCCCATCCAAGCAATACTAATGCACATGCTCCATATAAAGCAATAATTTTAATTGTTAAATTTTTTAAGCTTTTTCCTGCCTCACAAAATACCCAAATAAATGCTGTAACAATAATTAAATATTGCCATCCTGCAAACATAGCTGCAAACATTAATAATGCTAGTAAATTTTCATTTACCTTAAACTTCTTCATACTTTCCTCCTTCTTTATTTTATATTAGCACATATTAAAAAAAAGAACAATATTTCTACTAATTTTTTCAAAAAAAAATACCTATCAAATATAGGTATATTATTTTGCTTCTTCTGTTGTAAATCCATACTTTTTATTAAACTTATCTACTCTACCTGTATGAGATTTTCTAGATTGTTTATTAGTATAGAATGGATGACATTTAGAACATACTTCAACGTTAATAACATCTTTTGTTGATTCTACTTCAAAAGTTTCACCACATGCACATATAACTGTTGCTTTTTTGTATTCTGGATGTATTCCTTTTTTCATAATATTCTCCTCCCGCCATGATTACTCTAATCATAGTAATAATTTTATTGCAATTCTTTTACTTTTTTAAGATGAAATTTATTTAATAATTTGACTAATTTAGTAACAACATATAATGTTAGCATTCCTGGTACAAACAATATTGTTATTATTTCAATAGTAACTAAACCTTTCCTATTCATAAATTCACCTTCAAATATGCATGTATAATATACACTTTATTAACAATTTTGTCAACTCTTATGTTTATTTAATCAATCACTTTTATGATTTTATCTGCTATTTTTTCATAACCTTTTGTATTTGGGTGTATATCTAAAGAATTTGGCAATAAATCTTCATTTCCGTCAAAAATATCAAAAATATCAATATAAGTTATTTTATAATCATCGCAAATTTTTTCGTACATATAGTTAGAATATTTTACTAATTCATCAATTTCTTCTTTAATCACTTTTAATCTTGGTAATGGATTATAATAACCTAATAAAATTATTTCATTACTTGCATAATCTTTTATTAATTCTATAAGCTCTTTTAGATTTTCTCCAATTTGATCAATTTCTTTTTTTGATTGCTTAAGATCTTCAAGTTTGCTATAAACATTGGTTATCGTTAATCCTTTTATAAAATCATTAGCACCTATAGATATGGTCACTAAATCAGATTCTCTTAAAGCTTCTTTAATATTAACTTTTTTTCCATCAATTTCAATAGTTTTATTGTTATCAATATCGTTTTTTACATTTTCTATAGTATATCCTGATTTTGCAAAGCCTTTAGTATAAAAGTCTAATCTATCATTTTTATCTAAATATTCACTCACATAGTCTGCATATCCATATCCAATGGCACCATAAGAATTCATTCCTTCAGCAACGGAATCTCCTAGTGCAATATAAAACATTTTATTTTGTTTATATTCAAATCCTTTGTATATAAAAAATACTGTTATTAAAGAAGCTATAAAGATTATCAATTTTATATGTTTTTTCATATTTGCTCCTTTCAATCTTTATACATCTTTATTATATTTCTTCAAGTGTTATTTTAGCACCTACATCTTCTAATTTTTCCACTATGCCTTCATATCCTCTTAGTATATGTTCAGTATTTGTTATTATTGTAGTTCCTTCAGCTGTAAGTGCTGCTGCAACAAGAGATGCTCCTGCTCTTAAATCAGTTGCATTAACTTCAGTACCTATAAGTTTGTTAGGCCCTATAAAAGTTGCTTTCATTCCTTCTTTTGATATATTCATGCCCATTTTTTTTAATTCTGGTAAATGCATAAATCTATTTTCAAATATTGTTTCTTCAATTGTTGATTTACCATTACATTTAGACAATAAAACAGAAAATGGTTGTTGCAAGTCTGTTGGAAATCCTGGGTATACTAATGTTTTTATATTAACTGGTTTATATTCATTTTTTTTGTTAATTACTAAATAGTCTGATCCTATCTCAATATCAGCACCCATTTCTTCTAATTTTGAAGTAAGTGCTTCTATGTGCTCAGGAATAATATTATATATTTTTAGATTATCTCCTGTTAATGCACCAATAATTGTATAAGTTCCCGCTTCTATTCTATCTGGTATCACTTCATGATAACATCCATTTAATTTTTCAACTCCCGTTATTCTAATTTGTGAAGTACCCGCACCGGTTATTTTTGCACCCATGTTGTTTAAAAAAGTTGCTACGTTTACAATTTCTGGTTCTTTGGCAGCATTTTCAATTGTTGTTTTTCCTTTTGCTAAAACGCTTGCTAACATTATGTTAATGGTAGCTCCTACTGATGCAATATCAAGGTAAATATTTGCTCCTTTTAATTCTTTAGCGTCGACAATATATTTATCATTCTCCGTAGTTATCGTTGCTCCTAATGACTCAAATCCTTTTAAATGTAAATTTATTGGTCTTGCTCCTATCGAACATCCACCTGGTAGAGATATTTCTACATGTTTAAATTTTCCTAATAATGCACCCATAAAGTAATATGATGCACGTAATTTTTTAGAATATTTTTCAGGAATAAACTTATTTTCAATTGTAGATGGGGTTATAACGACACTCTCACTTGCTCTTCTTACGTCGGCTCCTAAAAAATCTAACATCTCACATAATACATCAGTATCTGTTATTTCTGGGACATTGCAAATAGTAACATCTGTATCAGCTAATATTGAAGCAGGAAGTAAAGCAACAGAACTATTTTTAGCTCCACTTATTTTAATTGTTCCCGATAAATCATGGTTTCCTTCAATTTTTATAACTTTCATAATCTCACCTGTTATATTTTATTTTTTTTATTTATTTTGGACACTATAGCCTAAAAAACAAATTATTTTTATCTTCAATAGCTTTTAACATTGCATTCTTTCCAGAACCAATTACTTTTCGTGGATCATATACACTTTCAAATTCTTTAACAAATTTAACTACATCGTTATGCCAAGCAATTTGCAATTCTGTGTTAATGTTTATTTTACTTATTCCGCATTCTATAGCTTTTTTAATATCATTATCTGGTATTCCCGTTCCACCATGTAAAACTAAAGGAATTGCCAAATGATCATTAATTTCTTTCATTGTTTTAAAGTCTAAATTAGGTTCTCCTTTATATAATCCATGTACACTTCCTAATGCTGGTGCTAAAGAGTCTATTCCTGTTTTAGAAATTGCTAAGCAATCTTCTAAAGTAGCATTATTTGCATTAGATGTTATATTATCTTCTGTTCCACCAATATGACCTACTTCTGCTTCTACTGTTACATTTTTTTCATGAGCATAATCAACAACTTCTTTAGTAATTCTAAAATTTTCAGCTAAAGAGTTCTTTGATGCATCTATCATTACCGAAGTAAATCCTGCATCAATTGCTTTTTTGCACAATTCAAAACTTTGTCCATGATCGACATGTAAACATACTGGTATTTGAATATTTAAGTCTTTTATTAAACCTTTAACCATTCCAACAACAGTATTACAACCACCCATATATTTGATAGCACCTTCACTTACTCCTAAAATGACTGGTAAATTCATTTCATTACATTTTTCTAAGATTGTTTTTGTCCATTCTAAGTTATTAATGTTAAACTGAGGAATTGCATATTTTTTTTCTTTTGCTTCCAATAACATTTGTTTGCTATTAACTAGCATTATTATCACCGTACCTTTAATTTAATTGTAGCATATTACTAACAAGAGTCAAGAGAAGCAAAATAATATGTACAGATTTTAACAACCTTTTAATATATAAGTTATAGACAATAATAAAAGTAAAATAATTCCTAATACTTGTGCTTTTTTCTTTATTAATTTGTTTAATTTTTTTCCCATTTTTAGTCCTATATAAGTGAATATTGCACTTATAATCATAAAAATAAATGCTGCTAAGAAACAAGAGTTAGTAATTGCTTTTAAACCTAATCCAACACTAAAACTATCCAAACTAACAGTAAAAGAAAAAACTAATATTGATAGTAAATTATTTAATGGTTCTATTTGTTCTTTTTTAAAAAGTGAAACGAATATTTGAATAGATAAACATAAAAAAACTATTCCTATTATTATATTTACGTTAAAATAAATTTTATCTAAAAAGTATCTTCCTAAACAATTTCCTATTATTGGCATAAAAAAATGAAACATTCCTACACAAATACTAACTATTTTAATTACTTTACTCTTTAAGTCAAACATACCATAAGCAATTGACAAAGAAAATGTGTCCATACTTAAACTTACTGCTACTATTATTAAAGTAAAAATATTTGACATATGACCTCCTAAGTAATCATATGTCAAATATTTTAATTATTCATATATCTATCTAATATTTCTCCTACAAAGGTCTTATATTCTATATCACTTCTTTCAACTTCATCAAATTCTAACATACATAATGGAGGAAATAAAACACACCACCAATTATCTCCTTTTCCTTCTCCTAAAGTTATTACTAATGATTCATAATAACCTTCTTCATATGTAACACCTTTAAAATTTTTTTCTGGGAAATAATTTAATCCATAATTAATTTCATATTTTTGATTAGAGTTTTGTTTTTTTAAACTTTTTTTAACCTCGACATCAATATTAGAAAGATTACTTTTAATTATATTTCTAGCTTCTTCAATAGACGTAACATCTTTTAGCAAATTATATATTTTAGGTTGTATTTCTTCTTTTAATAGTTCTTTTTCTTCAATATCCTTATTATCATTACTATTAGCTATAACTCGTACTCTTATCGCTTCTGTTGGAATTATTATAGTTGTACTATCATAATCATTTACAATAATTATCATAATTATTGCTAATACAATTACTAATTTTTTCAATTTATCACCTGTTTAAATAATGATATAAGTAATTAAAAATTATTCAAAAAAAAAAGATTTTATATATTAGTTATAAAAATCATTCTATCTTTATCTGATAAATCTTTTTTAGTTATTATATTAACATTTTTTAAATTTTCTTTTATTAATTTCATAATTTTTTCTTTTTGATCATATCCTATTTCGAAAGCTATTAAAAAATCATCTAATAAATAATCTTTAATATTTTCAAGTATCTTACGATAATAGTAAAGGCCATCTTCTCCAGCATATAAAGCTAAAGCAGGTTCATTATTTTTAACAATATCTTCTATTTCTTCACCAACTTTTATATATGGTGGATTACTTACAATTACGTTATATTTTTCCCTTATGTTTTCGAATAAATTACTTTCTATTATTTTAGCTTTTAAATTTAGTTTAGTGCTATTTTGTTTTGCAACTTCTAAAGCACTCCTACTTATATCGGACATTGTTACATCAATTTCTGGAAAAAGATTCTTTAATGCAAGTCCAATTGCTCCACTTCCACAACAAAGATCTAAAATTTTAATCTTTGAAATATCTTTAAATTTTGTTTCTATAATTTTTTTAGTATTTTCAACTAGTTCTTCTGTCTCAAATCTGGGAATTAATACATTTTTATTTACTATTAGTTCTAATCCATAAAAATTTGTTGTTCCTAATATGTACTGTAATGGTTTATTATCTAATCTTGATTTTATTAAATCTTTAAATAAATTTACTTTGTTTTCTTCAACTTTTTCATTAAGAATATTTATTAAATTTAATGGGTCACATTCTAATACTCTAGCTAATAACATTTTAACTTCGATTGAATGTAAAAACTTTTTCCCATAAATTATTAATTCTTCAACTGTCATTTTATTCTCCAGCTAGTTTTCTTTTTTGATCTTCTGTTATTAATGCTTCAATAATTGGGGATAATTCTCCTTCCATAACACGATCTAATTGCATTAATGTAAATCCAATTCGATGATCTGTTACTCTGTTCTGTGGATAATTGTATGTTCTTATTTTTTCTGATCTATCTCCAGTTCCAATTTTACTTCTTCTTTCAGCTCCTTCTTTTTCTTCTTTTTCTCTTTGTTTTAAATCATATAGTCTTGTTTTTAAAGTTTTTAGAGCCATTTCTTTATTTTGAATTTGACTACGTCCTACTTGACAATAAACAATTATTCCTGTTGGAATATGCGTTGCTCTTACTGCAGAATCAGTTGTATTTACACCTTGACCACCACAACCACTAGATCTTGTTATATCAATTCTTACTTCAGACATATCTAATTCAAAATCTAAGTCTTCTGCTTCTGGCATAGCAAGAACAGTTGCTGTCGAAGTATGAACTCTTCCTTGCGTTTCAGTAACTGGTACTCTTTGTACTCTATGAGCTCCACTTTCATATTTCATTTTTGAGTAAACGTTTTTCCCTTTAACCATAAAACTAACAAGAGAAAAGCCTCCTCCCTCAGAATATTCTTCTGTAATAGGTTCTACTTTCCATCCTTCTTTTTCTGCATACTTTAAATACATACGATAAAGATCACCAGCAAAAATATTAGCTTCGTCACCGCCTGCTGCTCCTCGAATTTCTACTATTACATTTTTTCCGTCATTAGGATCTTTAGGAATCAATAAAATTTCTAATTCACTACTTAACTTATTCTTTTCTTCTTCTAAATTTGCTAATTCTTCTTTAGCAAATTCTCCCATTTCTGGGTCTTTTGCCATCTCTTTAGCTGCTTCAATATCTTCTTCTACTTTTTTATATTTTTCATAGCATATAACAATTTCTTCTAATTCTGATACTTCTTTTGATAGTTCTTTTGTTTTTTTTATATCTTTTAATATTTCTGGATTTAATAGTTCTTTATTTAATTCATCATATTTTTCTTTAATTATATTTAATCTTTCTATCATGGTATCACCCTCACATTTATATTATATCATATATTATTTTTTAAAAAAAAGAAACTAAAATTATTCTTCCAATTCTAGTTCTTCTTCATCTAAAACAACTAAATCTTTTAAATCATCATCACTGTCATCAAAATCATCTTCATCAGAAACAGAGTCATCATATTCGCTATTATCTTCTTCTTGATCTTCTTTAATATCTAAATCTTCATCTTCTTCTTCATCTTCCTGATCATTAGGAATTATTACTTTATCAGAAGTATGTCTACTTCTCAAATCCCAATTCCCATCCTCTAAAAGCAAAAATCTTTTATCAGTTGTCAATGTAGTATAATAATCACCTATTTTATTTTGATATACTGAATCAGGTAATTCTAACAAACTAGTAATTTTTTTAAATAAGTCTGCTGTATTCATTGATCCTTTTTCTTCTAATAACATATTTGTTATATCTTTGTATGATAATAATTCTAAGTCTTCTTTTTTTAAATTTTCTATACTCATAAAATCCCTCCATAAGAGTAGTTTTTGTTATCTTTTTTTGTGAGTAAAAAATACTCAATAAAACTTATATCATTATTTATATTTAAAATCAATATATTTATTACATTTTTTCTGGGCAATTAATTCCCATTGTATTTAACAATATCATATTGGTATTGTAAACAACTTTAGATAAAGTAAGCCAAGACTCTCTTAAATCATTGTTTTCTTCAGTTAAAATTTTATTTTCAGAATAAAATTTATTATAAATACTTGTCAATTTATATATATATTCTGCAATTTCGTTTAATGATTTAGTATCATAGGCTCTATCTATTACAGTTGGCATATTTAATAAAGTAATTAATAACTCTTTTTCTGTTTTACTATTTATTATATTAAATTTATTAAAATTTATATTTTTTTCTTTGGCTTTATTTAAAAGAGATTTTATTCTAATTGTCGAATATAGTAAATATGGACCTGTTTTTCCTTCTAAGTCACTAAATTTTGTTTGGTCAAATATATAGTCAGTTTCACGATAAGGCAATAAATCAGCATATTTTAAAGCTGCTAAAGCTATTATTTCAGCAGTTTCTTTTTTATTTTCTTCTTCGACAATATTATCATTTATTCTTTTATAACATTCTTCTGTTATCAAATCTATTAACTCTTCAAGACTCATTACTCCACCATTTCTAGTTTTAAATGGTTTTCCATCTTTTCCATTTATTGTTCCAAAGCCATAAAATCCTAGTTTTGTTTCTGTAACAATTTGGGATTTTTTTGCTGCCCTAAATACTTGCTCAAAATGAAGTTCTTGTCTTAAATCTGTTGTATACCAGATTTCATCTGGATTAAAACGTTTAATTCTTCCGTAAATTGTTGCTAAATCAGTTGTTGCATAAAGATAAGCACCATCACTTTTTTGTAAAATTATTGGTGGTATCTCTTTATCATCAGTTTCTTCTTTAACATCCATTACTTTAGCACCTTCACTTATATAAAGTAAATTTTTTTTATTTAAGAAATCAAACATTTCTGGAATATATTTAAAACTATCTCTTTCTCCTTCCCAAAGATCAAAATTTGTATTTAATTTTTCATATGTTTCTTTAATATCTTTTATTGATAATTCTGTAATTTTATCCCAAAGTTTACTATATCCTATGTGATTATTTTGAATTTGGTATGTAATTTGTCTTGCTTTTTCTAATAAATTTTCATTTTCTTTTGTTTTTATTGATCCAGTAGGATATATTACTTTCAAATCTTCTTTTGTTATTGGTAATTTAAAATCTTCACCATTGTAATCTTTTTTAAAGCAAATTAAGTCTGGAAACATATTCTCTATTTCCATAACGACGATTCCTGCTTGTAGACCTGAATCACCTAAATGAACATCTGCTATTGTTTCATGCCCTACTAATTTAGCTAATCTATTTAAAGCTTCTCCAATATTTGCACTTCTTAAATGACCTACATGTAATGATTTTGCAACATTTGCGCCTCCATAATCAATAACAATTTTCTTTTTCTCTTGCATATTTACATTTTTTAAAATATTATCTTTTATTTCATTTAAAAATTCTATTAAAAATTGATTAGATAAACTTATGTTAATAAAACCTGATCCTGCTACATTAACATTCTCAAAATACGAATTTTCTTTTATCTCATCTTTTATTTCATTAGCAATTATTAAAGGACTTTTATGATAAATTTTAGCTAACTTCATAGCATCATTTATTTGATATTCTCCTAAATCTGGTCTATTAGTTAATGATAATGTTACTTTATCATCATAGCCAATATTTTTACATAAATTATTTAATAAATTTTCTAACTCTTGAAATTTAGTCATTGAAATCCTCCTTAACTTCTAATAAAAATTCAATAATATCACTATCAATTTTATATTTAATTTTTACTTTTTCTTCATTACTATATAACTCAATTACTTCTATGTCAAATTTAATAAACTCATTTTTAGTAATTATCATCATATTTTTTTGATTAAAATCTATTCTAAGTTCTTTTTCTTTATCTTTTTTTATTAAGCGTTTAATTTTTTTATCGTACATCAGTTTTTCTTCTTTTTTTTCATAACTTATTATATCTTTATCCAAAAAACCTATTCCTGTATAGTTATTAAAATTATTATTATTTTTTATTTTTAAATTTATTTTTACTTTTTGCATAATTTCACCATAAAATTTACAACTCGAATTATAACATATTTACTTTATTTTTAATACATATTTTTTTGATTATTTATTCATACTAATTTTAGATTGGAGTGTTTAAATGAAAATTTTTAAAAAACTATTAAAATTTTTGTTTTTTGTTTTTCTTATTTTGTTTATTTTAGGATTTTCAATTTATGGTTATTCTCGTGTTTCTTCAAAATTAGAAATAAAAAATGCTAATAATATTTCTTTGTATGATAAAAATGGAAATTTATTTTTTATGGGGAATGGTACGAGTCAATGGATAAATCTTGATGATATTTCTAAGTATTTAATTGATGCTACTATTTCTACAGAAGATAAAAATTTTTATAATCATTTTGGTTTTGATTTCCTTAGAATTTTAAAAGCTGGTTGGGTTAATATTACTAGTGGTAAAACGAAGCAAGGCGCTTCAACTATTTCACAACAATATGTTAAAAATTTGTTTTTAGATTTTGATAAAACTTGGGAAAGAAAATGGAATGAGCTTTGGTTAACATTAAATATTGAAATGCATTATTCTAAAGATGAAATACTTGAGGGTTACCTTAATACTATTAATTATGGACATGGGATGTATGGTATAGAAAATGCTAGTCAATTTTATTTTAATAAAAGTGCTAGTGATTTAACATTAACAGAAGCTTCCCTTTTAGTTGGTATTCCTAAGTCTCCTTCTAATTATTCGCCGATAGTTAATTTTGATCTTGCTAAAAGTAGACAAAAAATGGTACTTTCTGGTATGGTTAAAAATGGATATATTAGTGAAGAAGAAATGAATGAAGCATATAATGAAGAACTAAATATTATAGGGAAGAAAAATAGTATAAATCTTTCTACTTTAATGTATTATCAAGATGCTGTATTGAATGAATTAGAAAGTATTGACAATATTCCTACATCATTTTTAGACACGGGTGGATTAAAAATATATACTTCTTTAGATTTAGATGCTCAGACAATACTTGAAGAAAAAATAACAGATAACATAGCTGATAATGAAACAATTCAAGTTAATGCTATTATGATGGATCCTAATACTGGTGGAATAATTGCTTTAGTTGGAGGAAGAGATTATTCTTTATCACAATATAACCGTTCTCTTTCTTCAAAAAGACAAGTTGGTTCAGTTATGAAACCTATTCTTTACTATTCAGCTTTAGAAAATGGTTTTACTTCTTCAACTTGTTTTACTAGTGAAGAAACAACATTTACTTTCTCAAATAACCAAAATTATTCACCGAGAAATGCTAATGAAGTTTATGGAAACAAACCTATTAGTTTAGCTGCTGCTATTGCATACTCTGATAACGTTTATGCAGTTAAAACACATATTTTTTTAGGGGAGGATACTCTTGTTAATATGGCACAGCGTCTTGGAATTACTTCTTCTATGGCTGAAGTTCCATCTTTAGCTTTAGGTACTAGTGAAATGAACATTATTGAACTAACTAGTGCTTATGCTACTTTTGCTAATGAAGGCTATAAAATTACTCCGCATCTAATTGAACGTGTAGAAGATAATAATGGCAATATCTTATATGAAGTAGATGATGTTAAAGAATCTATTCTTAATCCAAGTTTAGTATATATTTTAAATAATTTATTAACATCAACGTACGATCCTACTTTTATCGATTATAATTACCCTACTGTTTTAAGTATTGCTAGTAAGTTAAGTAAAAAATATTCTATAAAATCTGGTACTACAGCAACAGATAGTTGGACAGTTGGATATAATCCTCAAGTAATTACTTCTGTTTGGGTTGGATACGATGATAGCTCTAATATTTCTAGTTCTGATTATATGTATACAAAGAATATTTGGGCCGAAACAATGGAAGGCTATTTAAAAGATAAAGAAGAGGTTTGGTATGATATGCCAAATAATGTTGTAGGAGTTGTTGTAGACCCGATAAGTGGATTACCTTACGATAATTCTTCAACAAAGAAAAAAGTTCTGTACTATTTAAAAGGTACAGAACCAAGTGAAACACAAGTAGTATTTGACGAAATTAATGAATAATATTTAATTAATATTTGATTATTTCTACTTCATCTCCAGTTTTAGCTAATGAACCGTTTCCATCATCAGTATCTAAATGTAATTCTAATACATAATTTGGATTTTCTTTTATATATACATCTTCAAATATTGTTGATTTTTCAGATTCAATTTTTACTTTAACCTTTTCTACTCCTTCAAGATTATATTTTATTCTATCTTCTTTATTAATATGTAAATGTCTTGTTGCTATTATGCAACAATTTTTCGTTACTTCTCCATATGGACCAACGATTGTTATTTTTTCAGCATTTTCTAAATCACCTGAATTTCTAACTGGTGGTTTTATTCCTAATGTAAAACTATCCGTTTTAGATATTTCGACTTGTGAATATTTTCTTAAAGGTCCTAATAATCTTACATTATTTATTGTACTTTTTTCTGTTTTTATTGATACTTTTTGATTAGAAGCAAATTCCCCAGGTTGTACTAAATCTTTTACTTTTTCAAGTGGTGCATCATTAAATAAGGCTTTATAATCTTCTTCTGTTAAATGCACATGTCTATTTGATATTCCTAATAATACTTTCATTATTTTCTTTCCTTTCTTTTTTGATTATAGCACTTTTTTATATTGGTGTAAATGCATTGCAATTAATAGTTTTTTATAGCTTGTATTAAAATTTTATGTTATAATTTGTGTATATAGAATATAAGTAGGTGGAGGATAAAAATGGCAAAAGTTTACAATACTGTAGATTTTATGGTTAGTGAGTTAATGAATTATTTGGCATTATATAGAGAATTAATTCTTTCTAAACAATTTGATCCTTATTATCAAAAACAAGCCAAAGAATTATTAGAGGAAATTTTACAATTAGAAGACTTCACAAAAAACAATGGAAATCTTGCAAGTTTTAATTTTGATAAAATGAAAAATAGGTTTGTAGCTGTATTTCATCCAGATAGATTTAAACTTAATTTAGAAAACATAGAAAATCCTGAAGAAGTTTTTGGAAAAGCTTTAAATATTTTTCAAGATATAAGTAAAGAACAAAAAAATAATACTAGTAGTAAATTTACATATGATAGTACATCTCAAAAGGCATATAGAACTAATACTCAACAAGCTGAGCATCGTAGAAGGAATAATAATGCTACAAGTAGTTCTTATCAAGAAAAAACTCAAACACAAGAAGATGATAGTAATTTTGAAGAAGATGATGTAGATTATGATAAAGAAGTTGAAAAACAAGTTCCTTTTATATTGCAGTTTATTTCTGATAAATTTAATGCTATTTTTAGAAATATTCCCTCGTCAAAAGAAGATTATGAAAATATATTAGCTAGATTTCAGAAAAAAATTGATAGTTTAGAAGCTAAAGATTCATTATTAACTGAGATTATAAATTCCATTCAAAGAAGACGACAACGTAATCAATCTATATATTTAGATGCCGTAAGTGATGAAAGGATTAACGAGATTTATTATGAAAAAGTTAATTATCTTAAAGATTTGGCAACTAAAAAGCAAATAAAATTTCGACAAGCACAAGATGATTGTAATAATCGTTATCATATATTATCCCCAGAAATACAAGGACATTTTACTAGTTGGCAACGCGAAGCTCAACAATATTATTACAAATATACTAGTTTAGTTAAAAAATATTCTTACTCTATGTCAACATTAAGTTCAGAAGATACTAAAAGTATGCGACAAGAAATTGAAAGAATGAGAAGATACATAGATAAAAATTATACAGATGAACAAGCTGTGTTCACTCAGATTCGTGATAGAGTTTTACAAGGTGATTTAGAATATTGTGAATTATATAAAAACTTAGAAAAAGCTGAACAAAGTTATGATAAGATTCAGCAAAGGCTTAATTATATCTTACATAATCCTAATAAATATAAAGCAAATATCAGAGCAAAAATTACTAGTGAATATGAAGCACAAGATAAAGAAGATAGCAAACGTTATGATAATGAAAGAAGAAAAAGGCAAAATATTAAAAGAAAACTAAATTCTGTTAAAGAAGAAAAAGAGAGTTTTGTTATTGCGTATGGTGAAATATACGGTAATAGTCATACTAGATAATAATTATTTCAATATATTTTTTAAATTAAATTTGAGGTGATTTGATGCTTTTATATATTATTATTATTATTATTTTTTTTATTGTTATATCCTTATTATTTTCAATTTTTATAATTAATTATAATAAATTTCAAACTGCTATTATTAAAATAAGTGAAGCTGAAGAAAACATAAATATCTTATTAAAAAAGAAATTAGAATTAATTTTAAGGGTTAAAAATTTTATTGAAGATAAAAAAGAAGATTATAAAATTACAGGACTTGAAAAACTTGAAAAACAAGAATTAAATACTTTTGAACTTAACATTGAATTAGAAAAATACAATAAAAAAATTATGGAAATAACAGATTATGACAAAAGTGTTATTTTTGATGATGATGAAATATTAGTAATAAAAGATCTTTATAACATAAATACAGAATGTCTTGCTTCTGAAAGATATTATAATGATAATGTTGTTACTTACAATAATCTTATAAAATGCTTTCCATCTAATATTATTGCAAAAATTTGTAAATATAAATTTAAAGATTTTTATTCTAATGAAAAGGAAGAGATATTTGAAATACTAAAACAGTAAGTCAAATATCTTTTATTTGCCAATCAATAGGATTAATTCCATTTTTTATTAAAAAATTATTAGTTTTAGAAAATGGTTTACTTCCAAAAAAACCACGATATGCTGATAAAGGAGATGGATGAGGTGATTCTATAATATAGTGTATAGGATTAGTTATTAGTTGTTTTTTATTTCTAGCATCACTACCCCATAAAATAAATACTACTGGTTTATTTTTTTTATTTATAATTTTAATAACTTCATCTGTAAATATTTCCCAGCCTTTATTACTATGAGATTTAGGAGTATCTTTTACTACTGTTAATGTTGAATTTAATAATAAGACCCCTTGTTTTGCCCATGATACAAGACTCCCGTGATTTGGAATATTGCATCCTAAATCATTTTTTAATTCTGTAAAAATATTTATTAATGATGGAGGTTTAGCTATTCCTATTTTAACAGAAAAAGAAAGTCCTTCAGCTTCATTTTCACCATGATATGGATCTTGACCTAAAATAACAACTTTAACATCTTCGTAGCTAGTTTCTATAAAAGCTTTAAATATTTCTGATATTTTAGGATAAATAGTTTTATTTTTATATTCTGATATTACAAAATCTTTTAAATTTTTAAAATAATCTTTTTTATATTCTTCACTCAACAAAATATCCCAACTATTACCTATCATATTTACCTCTATAATTTTTTTCGTAATTTATACATTGCATATACATTTATTAGTGATATTAATGCTACTATAATATCAATCATTAACCATAATTTTTGTGGGTTAGTAAATGCACTATATATAATTATTATTATAACAAT
>CASEVQ010000020.1 GCA_949291455.1 uncultured bacterium | reverse complement strand
AGATTCTTTTGAGTATTTATAAGTCTATTTAATAGATTATCAAACTTTTCTTCTTTAATTTGATATATTGTCAAAGGATTTTTTAAAATATAATTATTTTTTAAATTTAATAAACTTTTCTTTTTAAAATCTAAAATATTATTTATTGAATTAATAGTTCTAATTTTTAACTGCGTTAAAAAATTAATAATATCATTTATATTTGGAACAGCAAGTTCTGCAGCACCGGTAGGAGTTGGTGCCCGTAAATCAGCAACAAAATCACAAATAGTAAAATCTATTTCATGCCCAACAGCTGATATAACTGGAATATTTAAATCATATATTGCTCTTGCTACTATTTCTTCATTAAAGCACCATAAGTCTTCGATTGATCCACCACCACGGCCAACAATTAAAACATCTAAGTCATAATTTTTAGAAAGCTCTATATTTTTTACAATGTCACTAGCAGCTTCTTTTCCTTGAACAAGTGATGGAAAAAGAATGGTTTCTGCAAGAGGCCATCTTCTTTTTAATGTTGATAGAATATCTTTTATAGCAGCACCGGTAGGAGCAGTTATTATTCCAATCCTTTCTGGTATCAATGGAATTTTTTTCTTTTTAGATTTATCGAATAATCCCTCTTTTTCTAGCTTTTTCTTTAATTCTTCAAATGCAATATAAAGATTACCAACACCATCTTCTTCTAATGACTCAACATATATTTGATAATTACCACTAGGTTCATAAACACTTATTTTGCCAGTTAATAATACTTTCATTCCATCTAATGGTGCAATTTTCAGCTTAGAAGCATGAGTACTAAACATAATAGCATTAATTCTAGTATTCTCATCTTTTATAGTAAAATATAAATGTCCCCTACTATGAGCTTTAAAATTTGATATTTCCCCTTTAAGATAAACTTTCATTAAGTTTTGATCATTATCTAAACGATATTTTATATATTTAGTAAGCTGAGTTACAGTAATATAATTATTGTTCATTTACTTCCTCATTATGATAAATTTTATCTAATGCAGCATTAATCATTTTAACTACTTTTTCATCACTATATTTTTTTGATAACTCAACTGCTTCATTTATTGCAACAACACTAGGTGTGTCCGTATATAAAAGTTCATATATACCAATGCTAAGAATTGCTTTATCTACTTTACTTAATCTATCAATATTCCAATCATTAAGATATTTGTTTGCCATATTTGAAATTTCTTTTTGCTTTTTAATAATATTGTTTACAAGACTATTAACAAAATCATTTTCAATTTCTAGTTGTTCTTTTATAAGATTATCGATGTCATATGTAGTATTACTATTTTGATAAATGTATACTTGATATAACACTTTCATTGCTATTTCTCTTAATTCACTTCTATTTTTCATTTGCAATCACCTATAGAAATTTTAGCATAAATAAAAAATAAAGTCATTATAAACTTTATTTTTTAGGTATTAATTTTTTTGATAGGCATTTAGGATTATTTACTATATCATAATTATGATCTATTTGTTCACTACTTGGTTTATTATTTAAAGCAAAATGTTCTACCGACTGTTCCAATAAAGAATAGTCGAAGTATTCTAAATCATTATATGAGAATATTCCAATATCTTCAAATATTTGTTTTATAAGCTTTCCTGATTTTTTTACTAAACGTGATAAGTAAGATTGAGATATACCTAATTTGTTTGCAATTTCTTTTTGTTTATATCTTTTACCATAAAATCCAAAATATAATTTAACTGCTTCTTGATGCTTTTCTGGAATTTGCTCCAGTACATTTTTTAATAATGTAAATATTTGATTTTGAAGTTGTAAATTCAAAAAATCTTCTTCAAAATCTCTATCATCTGGTAGTAAATCTTTTAAAGTAATATTATAACCGTAATCAGTTTCAAAAGCTGGTTGATCTAAGCTTTTAGATATATATTTATTTTTATTATTTTTTTTTAAAAACATTAATATTTCATTATCTACACATCTTGAAAAATAAGTAATAGGTTTTACTCCTTTTTCTAAATTATATGTATTTATAGCTTTTATTAAACCAATTATCCCAGTATTTATTAAATCTTCACTATTGCAATCATTTATTCTAAATTTATGTCTAACTGCATATATAACATATCCTATATTACTTTTTATTAAAATTTCTCTAGCCTCTTCTGAACCTTCTTGATAGTCTTTAATTAACTGTATTTGTTCATCAACAGATAAATTTTGTATTTTTTTTATATTTTTGTCATAAAAAGTTTTACTGTTAGAGCTCATTTTATATCCCCCTTGCAATAGGTATATAATAAATTAAAAATATTATAAATGCAATAGTTAATAAATAATAAATAAAATTATTTAACTTTATAATTATTTGAATTCAAATTCATAATCTAAAATTCGAACTTTATCCCCTTCTTGGATTCCTAATTCAATAAGTTTTTTATCAATTCCTAATTTTCTTAATTTATTTGCAAAACGAATTGTCGCTTCTTCAGTATTAAATTTTGTCATTTGTAATAATTTTTCAACTTCTTTTCCTTTGATAACCCAAATATCATTTTCTTTGATAATGGTATAAGGTTCTTCTTTTTTAAATTTATATAATACATATGACTCAAATTTCTCATCTTTGTATAATTCTTCTTTTGGAAGTGTATCTAATAAATCAGCAATCTTTTCCATAACTATATCCAAACCATCATTTATGATAGCACTTACTTCAAAAATTTTAACTTTTTTAATTTTTTTCTTAAATTCTTTTAAATTTTCTTTAGCTTTTTCAATATCCATTTTATTAGCTATTATTATTTCTGGACGCTTAAGTAAATTTTCATTAAATTGTTTTAATTCATTTTTTATAATTAAATAATCTTCGTAAGGATTTCTTCCTTCTGAACCACTCATATCTATAACATGTGCTATAATTCTAGTCCTTTCAATATGTTTTAGAAATTTGTCGCCTAATCCTTCACCTTTTGAAGCTCCCTCAATTAATCCAGGAAGGTCTGCTATAACAAAACTTTTATTATTTTTTGTTTTAACAACTCCTAAATTAGGTGTTAATGTTGTAAAATGATAGGCTGCTATTTTAGGTTTTGCTCTTGATACCATAGAAATAATTGTGCTTTTCCCAACACTAGGAAGCCCTACAAGACCAACATCTGCTAATAGTTTTAATTCAACTTTTAAATTTCTTTCTTCACCTGGTTCTCCATTTTCAGCAAAGTTAGGTGCTGGATTACTTTGTGTTTTAAATGCGGTATTACCTCTACCACCTCTACCACCATAGGCTACGATAACTTCATCGTTTTTATTTTTTAAATCAGCTAAAACTAATCCAGTATCATTATCAGTAATAACAGTTCCTTGAGGTACTCTAATAATTATATCTTCTGCATTAGCACCATTTTGATTTTTACCAGATCCATTTTCTCCTTTTTTACCTTTAACCACTTTCATATAACGTAAATCAATTAAAGTATGTAATCCTTCATCTACAATAAATTTTATGTCAGAACCCCTTCCACCATTTCCACCAAATGGGCCTCCCATAGGTATATATTTTTCACGTCTAAAAGCAAGACAACCATCTCCACCTTTTCCTGCTTCGACATGTAATAAAACTTCATCTACAAACATCTTACTTCCTCCTTTTTACCTTTTTATTTAAAATATCTTCTGCTAAACCATATACCGAATCATATTTTCCTAAAGATATTTTTTGTAACGTTTCATCATTACTAATAGCAAATCCATTAAAGTCACCAATCATTTCTAAATCATTTAAATTATCACCAATAGTATAAATTTCATTTTTGGGGATTGATAACTTATTTCTCAAAAAATTAATAGGACTACTCTTTGATAAACCTTTACATTTAACCATAAAATAAAAGATGCCATTATAACCATAATAATTATAATCATAGAAAGGATTATTCTCCTTTAATTGATTAAATTTCTGAAAAAAATCAGAAGAAAGGTCTTTTTCATCAATTACTAATGCTAAACAACTAATGTTTTCACTAGCAACATATTGTGAAGAATAATCTTTTGCATAAGCAAAATCTATTCTTTTACATTTACTATTTTCAGAAAGAGTTATTACTTCTGAAATAACATTATGATCCATGCTATGAGAAAGTAATAAGTTCCCATTAGAATCATATAAATAACTACCATCGCAGGTGGCTAAAAAATTGTAAGGAATATCATGACTATTAACTTTATTTAACAAAGATTTATAACTTCTTCCACTCGATAATATAAATGTATTTCCTTTTTTTATAAAAGACGTAATTGCATTACAATTTAATTTAATATCAGAAATATTTTTATCAAAAGTTCCATCATAATCACTAACTAAAATACTCATAACATCACCTGATAAATTATTATAACATAAAATAATTAAAAATAAAAAAATAGCATAAGGCTATTTTTATTGCATTTCAGCTGGGTAACAACTTACTTTTTTATCATCTCTACCTAAACGTTCATATTTTACTATACCATCGATAGTTGTATATAAAGTATCATCACTACCTCTTTTAACATTTACTCCAGGATGAATTTTAGTTCCTCTTTGACGATAAATAATAGAACCAGCTGTAACAAATTCTCCATCACTAGCTTTAGCACCTAATCTACGACCGGCAGAATCACGTCCATTAGATGTAGATCCTTGTCCTTTATGATGCGCAAATAATTGTAAATTTAACTTTAACATATTCATAAGTTCTCCTTTCTAAGTTTAATATTTTTAGGATAATCTTCTTCTATTTCATTTAACATATTTATCATATTTGTAATAATTTTATCTACTATTTCATTATTAACTTTTATATCAATAACAAATTTATCTTTCAAGTTTAAATAACAAATATAATTCTCATCAAACATTAAAATAGCATTAACTGTCGTTGTAACAATGCTTGAAACAGCACTACACACAATATCTTTTCCATATTCAGAATAACATGCATGCCCTGTAATAATTATTTGTTTTACTAAATTATCTTTATATGATATTTTAACTTTAATCATTATTATCCTTCAATTTTAGTAATAGTTACTTTTGTATAAGGTTGTCTATGTCCATGTGTACGACGATTAGCACGATCTTTTTGTTTATATTTGAAAACTAAAATTTTCTTTTGTTTACCATGCTTTTCAATTTTACCTTCAACAATAGCACCATTAACATAAGGATTTCCTACTTTAGTATCAAGCATTAATACTTCATTAAATCTAACTGTGTCTCCAACATTTCCATTAATCTTTTCAACATAAATAGTATCACCTAAAGATGCTAAAACTTGTTTTCCACCAACTTTAATAACTGCTTTCATACGTTTCCTCCTTTTAATAATTCTGGCTCGCTTTTAAGGCACATAATGTTTAAGCCTTTTCAATGCGGTTTGAGCTATAGAGGCTACAAACATATAGATAATATCACAAAATGTTATTATAGTCAAATAATTTTATGCATGTTAATTTAAATTTGAAGTGCAACAAACATACATTGAAAAAGACATATGAATAATCTATAATAACTCTTCACTAAAAAATAAAAAAATAAATATCATAATTTGCAATTACACAATGTTTTGATAGAGTTTTATAAGATTATCAATCAATGAATCTTTAGTTCCATCAATTTTTTTATTTCGACGCATAAGAGTTTCTTTAAAACATTTATATTTCCTACAAGCAAAAGAGATAGAGTTTTCGTTTATATATAATAAAACAGCATAATATTTAGTATTTAGACTATGCGGATAATATGATATACTTGTCATAATAATAAGTCCATTCTAATAAAAATGTTTTTGGGATAATTACGTTTTACTAGACTTATTGCGTTTTTAGTATATATAAAAGTCTCACATCAATTGTAACACTACAATTTGAATAATAGATAATAAAAATAATGATACAATATAATAAAAATTGAATTTTTATGAAATATGGAAATAAACATAATACTACTTGTGCTATACATAATCAAAATATAATTAAATTATTTTTATAAGAAAATGGAAAGACCAATAAGCGTTGTTGTGAAAAAGACAAGTAACATAAGAATTTTGGAGGTATATATAAATGAATCTTGTTAAATTTGAAAAAATCAAAAAAGAGATAAATATGGCTGATCAAATATGTATTGATTTAAATATTGATACACTATTGAATAAGATAGAATATATTTTTTCAAATGATTTTTTATCAAAGGAAGAAAAAGAAAAAATATTAAACAGATATGGTGAGCAAATTTCACTAGCCTGTGAACATTATTTAAAATCTATGATAATACCTAGAATTCATTATGAAGGAATAGCAAGTGAAAGTGAAGAAGAATTGAATAAAATATTTGCCAATAAAGGTAATGATGGAATCAGAGGGTATTCACATTTTTTTGATAGACTGTTGACGTCTGAAAATTCCGCATTAAAAAAATCCGCAGGATTACAAGAAGCAATATTAATTAGACTTGCTGAAAGATTAAAGTTAAAAGAATATTATGATTATTCTTGTGAAATGATAAATTGTTGGTTAAATGATGACCAAACTAAATATGAGAGACTTAAAACTATCCTTATCAATAAAATGAAGGAAGAAATAAATAAAAATAAAGATGCTTATCCTCAATCTAGATACAGTGTTTTTACCGAATATATTGCTGATACTAAATTCCTAATAAATTTTTGTTTAATCTTGAGAGAAATGATTGCTAGGACAATTAATCATTGTATGTATTTTGAAGCTATTGGGCGACATATTTTCCCAGACGTAGAATCAAGCATCATTATTAAAACAAAAAATGGTAATGAATTTGAATATGCTTTTCACGATTTAAATTCGTTAGAATTATTGAGATATAATCAAGTAGATATAAAAATATTGACTGAACATGAATTGTTTACTAAATTTCCACCAGAAATTGGGAGAAGTATACATAGTATAAATGAAAATAATTATATAAAAGATGTGCAAGAGATATATTATACTGAAAATGGTTTAAGTTACGTTTTGAAATATGATGATGTAATGAAAATGTTCATAAAAAATAATATAGATGTATCTTGTAGAAAGCACAAATAAATGAGCATATCATAAAAAACAAAACATCTTTGAATTTTAAATTGAAAATTGAAACCATGCTATTTTCCAATTACATTTATATTAATATTTGTGAAATGCAAGATTAAAATTATGAAAGAAATGATATTTTATTAGCTTCAATTGAATAATACATTATTGCAATTTTTATTAGAAGTCAATAAACATCAAAGTTATTAATCACATTTTTATTAATAATCCTGATTTATTATATTTTTCTAAATCTACTCTTAGTAATCAAACATTTTATCCTGCTGAGTTACAAGGACATTAACTTTATTATTTTTAAGAGAAAATAATAACTTTTAATGTCCTCTAAGATATAGTCACACTATTAAATTTTATGTTAATTTAAAAGTTTCCCTTTTAGAAATGTTGACATAGTAAAATAAGTACAAGTGATTAAAATTTAAAATGTTTAGATAGATAATTAAAAATATTTATAGAAAATAATATATCTGGAATATTTAGATATAAAATATACAAAACACCAAGTTTAGGAAAAGAAAATAGATAGAATAAAAACTGGTATAAAAAATATGAAAATTTAAAATGTTTAAAAATACAAAAAATAGCCTTTATACATAGCTTACTTATATTGACATAAGTGTTAAAATATAATAAAAAAATGATAATGTAGAAAAAAGCAACTTACTTACATTATCATAAATTCTATTATTTCATAGAAAATCCTAAAAAATATTATAAATTTAAACAAAAAAACTATTTATAAGACCACTAAAAAAACTAAGTATTTATCTAAAATCTAAAAAATATATTACATATATTTTTCCATTTGTTTCATCATTTGATTAACTTGTTTTTGTGAAGGAGTTCTTCCCATCTGCATCATCAATGCTTTAATCATTTCCTCATTTATTGGAGGATTTTTCTTTAAATATTTCATCATGTATTTTTTTGCTATAAAAAATCCGATTACTGCACCAACAAGAAGTAAACCTATAACTTTTAATATATCTAAAAACAATTCCATTTTATCATCTCCTGTACATAATATACTAAAAATAACGTAATTATACAAGTATTTTTAATTGATTAATATAAAAATAGTCATGATTATTGAAATCGCAAACAAAGATATGCTTATCCATATCATTTAAAAACTCAAAAAATTCAGTACAGTTTTTATTTGAATTTATAACAATATAACTTTTTTTAATTTTCATGATACTCACTTCGTCACGATATAAATTATTTATGATATGATTATCACCTTTTTTACAATATTTCATTTTATTGTGTAACTTGATAAAGAGTTTTTTATCTAGTTCATCTTTATCAAAAAGATTTACAATTTGTTTAAATAAATTATTACCGTAATCTAAATCTTCTTTTTTAAAATGATATAGTTGATTTAAAAAACTATATAGTACACTTGGAGTTTCTTTATATAATTCATAGAATTCTTTTTTTATTTTAAATGCATAAAATATTCTCATTATTATCACCAATATTATAATACAAATTAATGTATAAAAAAAATGTCAAAAAAACGACATTTTTTCTTTATTTAATCATACTTTCAATTTTTGCTTGTATTTTATCAATAGTAAAACCATATTTTCTTAAAACATCTTCTCGCTTACCACTTGACCCAAAATTATCTATTGTAAATAAGCAATCACTATTTTTTACATATTTATACCATGATTCTGATGATGATGCTTCAATTACAAAAGTTAAGGTATTATCGGGTAGAATTTCTCTTTTATATTTTTCTTCCTGCTTTTCAAAGCGTGACATTGATGGCATACTAACTATTCTTATGCCATATCCTTTTTCTAATAAATTATTGTAAATATCAATAGCTAGTTCTACTTCTTCACCAGTAGCAATAATTATAGCTTCTAATTTTTTAATTTCTTTTTTTACTATATATGCACCATTGATAACCTCTGCGCTACTAGTAGAATCTTCTATACGAACTTTATTACGTCCAAGAACTATAGCAGCAGGTTTTCGTAATTCTAATATGGCTTTATAAGTACCAATAACTTCATTTGCATCAGCCGGTCTATAAGTATCAAAGTTTGGAATTGCTCTAAGTGATGCAAGTTGTTCTACTGGCTGATGGGTTGGTCCATCTTCTCCAACAGATATAGAATCATGGGTAAAAACATAAATAACTGGTAAATCCATAAGAGCAGTCATCCTAAGACCTGGCTTTAAATAATCTGAAAAGGAAAAAAAAGTAGAAACAAACGGTGTAATATTAGATAAAGCTAATCCATTAGCTATAGCTGCCATTGCATTTTCTCTAATGCCAAAATTAATATTTTTTCCACCAGGAGTAATTGCGCTAAAATCAAGGGTATTATTAATTCTAGCTGTAGTGGATTTAGAAACATCTGCACTTCCACCAATAAAAAATGGATAATTTTCAGCAATTGAATTTATGACTTTTCCAGAAACATTTCTAGTTGCATCCTTTCCATCATCTGGGAAATTATAATATATGTCTTTTAATTTGATAGGTAATTTATTATTAATTAACGTGTTAAAATCATTAGTTAAATCAACACTTAAAGTATTTATTTTTTCGTTCCATAAGTTAATTTTATCTTGTGTTCTAGATACTATCATATTATTAAAAGCATCTTTTGATTCTAGTGATATAGTAAAAGCGGTTTCTCTTAGTCCTAATTTCTTTTTTATTGCAATAATGTCATTTTTTTCCAATGGAGATCCATGAACTAAAGAAGTTCCTTCATTTTTACTATATTTTCCTATAACTGTTTTAATTTCAATAATTGTAGGTTTACTAGGAAGTGTTCCATTTTTGGCTTTTGTTATAGCTTCATCTATTAATTGAGTATTTTCGCCATCACTTACTAATAAATAATTCCAATTCATTGCTTCAAAACGTTGTTTAATATTTTCATTAAAAGAAGTTTTTAAAGCTCCGTCTAGGGTAACATCGTTTGAATCATATAATACAATTAATTTATTTAAACCCAAAAGGCCAGCTAAAGAACAAGCTTCATAGCTTATGCCTTCCATTAAGTCTCCATCACCACACAAAACATATGTATAATAATCAATAATTTCTTTACTAAAATGTTGACGAAGGTAGCATTCACCTATTGCGAGTCCTACACTTGTTGCTATTCCTTCTCCCAAAGGTCCTGTAGAGACATCTACACCTTTAGTTATGTTTATCTCAGGATGCCCAGGCAAAGTTGAATCTAATTGTCTAAATTTTTCTAACTCATCAAATGGAATATCAAATCCAGACATAAATAAAGTTGCATATAAAAGAGCCGAACCATGTCCAGCTGACATAACGAATCTATCTCTATTAATCCATTTATCATTTTTTATATCGATGTTAATATGATTTGCATATAAAGTTGCTATTATTGGGGCTGCTCCTAATACTATTCCAGGATGCCCACTTTTGGCATTATCAATCATATCGATTCCAAGAGCTCTAATATTATCGATTATTTTTTTTAGATCATTATTATCTTCCTTTTTTATTGTAAGCATTTTTTTCACTCCTGTCTAATTAGTTCATCATACAAGCGTTCTAATACTATTGCTACCCCTTCTTGGTCGTTTGATAATGTTATAAATTTTGCAACCTTTTTCAAATTATCTGTTGCATTACTCATTGCAATTTTGATATTAGCTATTTGTAACATCTCAATATCATTATCAGAATCACCTATAGCCATTGTTTTATTAATATCTATTTTTAAATAATCACATAGAATTTTTATAGCATTTCCTTTTGTTACTTCTTTATTAGTTATATCATAAAACAAAATTTTATTGCTGTCTTTAGTATTTTGAGATTTATTTGCGATTTTTATATTAGGAATATTCATTAATTCTTTTTTAAATATTTTCATAGTTTCAATATCAAATGATTCGACAATTAGTTGTGATATTTTTTCATCTAAAATGTCTTCAAGAGAATTTACAATTTTTTTCCCAGGATCACCAAAATCTTTATTTGTATAAGATTTAAGCAAACAATTTGCTATAAAAAAAAGATTATATTTCTTAATTAATTCATTAAGTTTAATGATAGTTTCTTTAGGAATAATACTATTATATATAATTTTTTTATTAAAATAATTATATATTTCTGCACCATTAGAAGATATAACATAATTACTTGCAGAAAATTGTTTACTAAGTGATATTGTATAATTTAATGGTCTACCAGTAGTAAATACGATGAGAATCCCAAGATTAGATAATTTTTCTATAATTACTTTATTTTTCATACTTATTTTTTGATGGCTATTTTTTAATGTACCATCCAAATCAACAAACACTATTTTAGTATTTTTCACGTTATCACCTGCATTTTATATAATAATATAATACAATAAAATTATCAGTTAGTAAATAAAAAGTATTTTTCATTAAATAAATTTATTTACTTATATTTTATGCAAAATATTTAAATAAATACAAATAACAATTATTAACGTAATGATTTTATTTTAGATAATTTTATTTTTTCTTTATCATCTGCAAAATCTACATTTGTGGAATCGATTATTGGTATATCAAGTTCATTATTAATTAAAGCTCTTTCAAGCATAGATAAATCTTTTTCAATTTCGTTTTCACTTTTTATTTTTTTAAAATGTGCTAAAGGATAACCAACAGCTAAAAATTTAGTAATTGATATTGGAAATGGTGTTTGAACTTCATCCATATAATATGAATATCTAGTGGTACTATTTTTGTAAATTTCAGAACTATCATATCTAAAATCGATATAATCTGGATAGACAATTCCTTCTATTTCAGGTGAAATAACTACGCATAGATTTCCTTGAATTAGTTCAATATAAGCAGAGCGAAAATACTTACACATATCATCTGTCATTAAAGTCTTTTGTACTAGTGAAATATGAGAATCACCATTAAAAATATTATTTTTGTCATTTAATCCATTAACAATCATATTTCTTGGTAAAATAAAACCAGTTTTTAAGACTTGTAGTAAAGTTTCTAAATTAAAATTTCTAAATCTATGATAAAAATATGGTTCCATATATTAGTGCCTTATTAGCATATATTTTTTGGGATTACTATTTCCTATTTTCATATATCCTATGCTAAATCCTTTTTTAATTTTTTCTATTTCTTCTATTAAATGTTCAGCATTAAACGTTGTTGATTTTACTTCTATTTTTTTTACTCTATTACCATAGCATGTAGAAAAAATAGCATAAGTCGAATCTTGAATATTTACATTTTCACTAATTGAAGTGCTTTTAAAATTTTTTTTATTAGAATAAATAGAGGTAATATTCCCATCTGTAAAAATCTGTATTTCTATACTTTCATGAATAGATTCTTGACAATAAATACTATATATGCCATCAGAATTTTCATTTTTAAAATCCACTAAAATTTGATTATTAATTATACTTTTTTCACAATAATCATGTAACAACATTGCATCTTTAATTTTTAAAAAAATGTCATTATATTTTTCTTTTATTTCTGACTTAAACTTTTCATCTAAAGAAAAACTTACCTCTGAATTGTCTATGCTGCCTGTTATAAAATCTTGAATAAAAACATTAGAAAAGTTTATATTATTATCTTGCAAAATTGTTTCCATGTAACTTGTTCCTAAAATATTAATTAAACTTACAATCAAAGATATAAAATCATTTAAATTAATTTTTTTAACACCTTTATCTGACAGTAATGTATAAATTATTTTACCAAATTGATTATCATTTATTTTTTCCATTTATTATAACCACCTACAGTCGCATATTTTAACACAAAAATTAAAAAAATACAAATTAATTTTATTTTTTTTATACTAATACTAAATCTAATTGATTTATTATATTATTACATTTTTTTATTTCACATGTTTTTAATTTTTTTGTATGTAAGGAATATAATAATTACTTTTTTTTAAATAAAAAAACTAACATCACGGCTAGTTTTTATTACTCTCAAACTTCAAAAGTTCGAGTTTTCTATCATTCTGGTGCGGGTGACAGGAGTTGAACCTGCAAACCTCACGGCGCTAGATCCTAAGTCTAGTGCGTCTGCCAATTCCGCCACACCCGCACATAATGGTGGACCCTATAGGACTCGAACCTATGACCGCCCGGTTATGAGCCGGATGCTCTAACCAACTGAGCTAAGGGTCCAACAACTGACTAGTTAATATTAACACATTTTTTTGCATGACGCAAGTACATTATTAAATTTATTGTAAAAAAATTTAATAAATAGTTATTTTAGTAAAACAAACTTATAAAAACAATAACTACATGTTAGATATTATAAACTATTGCAAATTAATAATCAGCTTATATTTATGCATTTAAAGTTTCCATATTAACTTCTTTTGCTAAAAATACATCTGTTGGTCCTAAAGCTTGAAATCCTTTTCCACCTTGATTATAAAGGCTTCTATTTCTTTCAGATAATGTTTGAATTTTACCATCAACATTGTCGAGAACTAATATATTCTCAGGTGTTAAGTCACTATAACTAGTGACTTCTTCTTTAAATCCTACAACAGTGACAAGATGTCTCAATCCTTCATTAGATCTTTTTTGAGTAACTTGTAAAACAACTGGATGTCCTTCTCTTACTTCATCAAAAACATATTTTAAAACATCATCTTTATCTTGTGAACGCACACGCTCATTAATTCTTGTCGCAGGAGATCCTTTCATATTAACAAAGTCACTTTTTGAAGAGTAAGTTCCTGTTAATAAGTCTCTAGCATATATCTGAGAAGCTATCATACACTGTCCATTTAAAGCTCCTGCATTTTGGTACATTTTATTTTTTTGGACATACTCTGAATAATCTAAAACTGATATTTTGGTATTTACTACATAATAATTATTTCCATTATAATTAACTAATATTAGACTATCTAAATTACTATTTGAAACAACAAATGCATCTGAAGATATACTTTCACTATCGTATTGTTTAGCATTATTATCCAATTCTTTTATATTATTTATTAAATCTTTTATATCTTCTTGAATGCTTTCGCATAAATTTTTTGATAGTAAACATTTATTTTCTAAAAAATAATAATTGTTAGTTTTGTTTCCGTTAGTATCGTATTTTTGCTGTGAAGTCAAGTTATTAAGCTTAGTATAATAATATTCATAGTTCTTATCTTCTTCTTGTAATTTTTCCAATAATGGTAATAAATCATTTATTAAAATAGCACAAACTACTGATAGTCCATCTATACTAAAATCAATTAGTGATTGAATACTAGAAGAAAGTCCAGGCATTATATTTGACACTAAGTCATTGTAGCCAAGTTCCTTCCATATTGCAGTGTTTAAACTGTTGTTTAAATCATCAACAACTTGTTTTGTAACATTTAATGATTCAACTACATTATTACTTTCGCTAATAATGTTTTGATTATTACTTAATTTATCATAATAACCAGTATACGGGTCTACAAAATACGTGCTCATTTTACTCTCCTATTAGTGTTAAATTTTGTGCGTTTTCATTAATAGTTTTATTAACTTGTTTTTCTAAATTATTATAACTATCAATTGTATTTTTTAAAAATAAATTGTATATTTTTAATTGAGACAAAATACTAGGGAATTTATTAGAAATAGAATAATATTTGTTTTGAAAATGGTCAGAAGACTTACCATTCCAAGTTTCATTTTCATTCTCAATATTTTTTATTAATTGATCCATGTTGTTAAAATTTTTTTCTATTTTTTGTGTAGTATCTTTTAATTCTTCTAAAAGATTTAACATTTGGTCTGTATCTATTTTTATTCCATAATTATCCATTCATTATCAGCTCCCATTTTTTTTAATTTTGATTGCCATTCTTTATCATTTATAGAATATATATTACCAACAGTTTTCATAAATGAAAAAAGATAATTCAACTCATCAGCAAAAATATTTAAATTTTTTATATAGTTTTTATAATTAATTGAAAAATTCTCGTAATCTATTCCATTCCAATATTGATTTAAACCTTCTATAATCTTTAGCATATCTTTTAAAGAATTCACAAAATCAGTATTTTCTTTACTTAATTTTTTACTTAATTCTATAATGGATACATAGTTTATTTTTAAATTCATAAGCCCCCCTTAAATTATTAACTCAATTTTATTAAATAGAATATTTGCCGAAGAAACATTATTAGATTGTGCTATATTATCAACGTAATTTTTAAACAAATTAATATTATCCGTAGTTAAGTTGTACTTTTCTATATTGTTGTTATAGTATAAATTTACTAGCGATAGTTTAAGTATACTATTATATTCTTTATTTAGTAATAAGTCACCAATACTAATTTTATTTTCTTCTGAAATAGCTAATAAATAATCTTTTATAATAAATATTGTATTACTACTAAACTGCGTTATATCAATATCTTTTTTTAAAATAGCATTTAAAAAGCTTTTTTGTATTAGTGAACAATCATCAATAGAAATTAAATTTAATTCTGAAATAGAAATACCAAGTATTTTTTGCAATAAAATATATAATTCAGCAGATTTTGTAGTATCTAAAAGTAAACTACTCAAAGTATCATTACCTTTATTAATATTAAGTATTTCAATAAGTTTTATTTTTTCTTCATCTGTTAATTGCTCGATAGCAGATAATAATTTTGTAGTACTTAACGATTTTCCTTGATTTACATCACTAATAGAAATATCATCTATAGAATTAGTATTAACACCATTGCTACTATTGTAGTTATAATTATTGCCATTTAAAGATGCGTTTATATTATTTGATAAAGTATCTTCAGTATTTACGTATTCTTCTAAGTGTTGTTTAATTTGAGAAATTAAATTTTTATGAATGTCGATGATTGCGTTTGTTTGAGATATTGTAGAATTTTTACCATCATTATATATTCCTAGATCATCTAATACTGAAAATTTAGTCGTTAATTTATTAAGAACATTATCATTTAAATTAATATAAGATGTTGTTAAAACATTTACTATTGTATCTATTTCATCACTATTAATTGTAATAATACCTTCACTCATTTTAGCCCTCCAAGGATTATATTTATTTATAATATAAAACAAAGTCAAAATTTTGTAAATACACTTTAATAAATTTTACATTATAATAAAATAACTTATTAT
>CASEVQ010000019.1 GCA_949291455.1 uncultured bacterium | reverse complement strand
TTTAACTAAAATTATATATAATTTAATTGGTGATGTTAATGTTTACTATCAGTGAAAATATTGAAAATAAAATTATAATTAATAAATCCATATTTATAACTAAATTAATTAAAATAAATGATTTAAAAGAAGTTAAAAAAAACTTAGAAAAAATTAAAAGTGAATACAAAGATGCAAACCATTATTGCTATGCTTATATAATTGATAACTATAAAAAAGAATCAGATGACGGAGAACCTAAAGGTACTGCTGGAATACCAATTATTGACACTTTAAATAAATTCAAGCTTAATTATATTTTATGTGTTGTAATTCGTTATTTTGGAGGCATTAAACTTGGAGCAGGCGGATTAATAAGAGCATATAGAAAAGCAGTTTCTGATTTATTAAATTGTAATAAAAATAAAATAATACAACTAGTTGAAGGATATAAAATAAAGATAGTTATTCCTTATAATAAACAAAAAGATTTAGAAAATAGTTTAAATTGTAAATATAAAAAATCATATAACGAATTAGTTAGTTATGAAATAGAATGCGATAATAATAAAAAAGAAGAACTAACTAAAAAATATCAAATATTAAATATTGAGCAAAAAAAAATAGAAAAATGCTAGTTTTCTATTTTTTTATCAATTTCTTTTGTTGTTCATTCTTACTATTTTTATATTCTTCAGAAATTTTTCTTATTAATAGTAATGGATCAGGATTTGCTTTAGTTGGTAAAAATAAATTAGTATAACCGTTAATTATTTCTTCATCATATAATCCTAAACTATGAAAAATATCATTTATTTCTTTTTGACTTTCACAACTTATTTTGCCACAATATTCATCATGTATTAAATCTTGAAAAACAGTCAAATTTGCTACATTAACTCCTGAAATACAATAAAGGTACCCAACAAGTAAAGACATTGTATTTAATTCTTCTGTGTATAAACCATTGTTGTCTCTATATTTACTCCTAGACAACACAAAATTTCTTGGGCGTCTTAAAATTTGACTTATCGCAGAAGCCGGTATATTTTTTATTTGCAATCCTTCATAGTCAATAAGTTGAATTGTTCCACTTTTTTCATCATATAAAATATTTCCAGTGTTAATTAAATCAGGAGCCACTACTCCACAATTATACAATTCTTTTACTACCTTCGTAAGCCTTATATAAAAAGCTGTTATACTTTCTATACTGCAATCAGGAGTAAAAAATGACGTTAAATCAGGAATACTTGAATAGCCATAACTAAACCCTTTTATATTATCTTTTTTATCAAATGACACTTCTTCTGGTAATATTAGAAATGGATGATTACCTAATTCATCAACCAACTCTAATTTTAACCTAAAATGTTCTTTAAAATGACAATAATAATTATATTCAGCATTGTTTCTAAAAAATGGAGTTTTTAAAAGTTTAAAGACTCTATTGTCTTCTAATAAATATACTTCTGTATAAGGATTCCTTCCATCAGTTAATTTTCTAGCACAATTTAGAATAGACGGATTAGAATTTGAAATTTTCATCAATATCACCTACTATATCAATTTATTTATAATATGTTTCAAACAAGGCGTTAATTATATCACATTTACTATTAAAAGTCAAGTTTTTACTATTAACATAAAAATACGAGTAGTCATTTAAAATACTACTCGCACTATATTCATTAAATTTTTTTACTTAATCCATTCTACTATTTCTTCTTTTTCCATAAAACCAACATGTTTTTTTTCTAATTTGTTGTTATTATATAAACATAATAATGGAATAGACATTACACCATATTCTCTTGCTATATCTTGATGCTGATCAACATTTATTTTTATAACATTCAATGTTTTATCATCTTCAACTATCTCCTCTAAATTTTCTCCTAGCATATTACAAGGCATACACCAATCAGCATAAAAATCAATTACTACTCTTTTATCTTTTATTAAATCATTTAAACTCTCATCTTTTAAGTATATTATCATATTAAAAATATATCCTTTCTTTCATTAATCATTATATTTGTCTATTATTTGTTCATAATTAGAAATTTTCAATTTTCCAGAACTTAATAATTTATTTGCATAATCAACTTCAATTATATTATATTTTAACATTATATCAAGAGATTTTCTATTAAATTCATCTTTTGTTGAATCACTACTAAATTTATCACGCAACAACATTATTTCATTTGTTGCAACTGAAATATTTTTGGATAAATTTCCAACAATTGGGGTTGACTCTAATATAAATCTCTTTAACTTTGATTCATGAACTAAATCTATTTCAAATATTGGAAATGATAAAAAAATAAGTATTACAGCAACAATAATTTGTCCTTCAATTAAACCAACTATAAATCCCAATATTTTTGAAGGAATTCCTAAAATAATAGTACATTTCAATATTTTTTCAATAAAACTAGATATTTTAACTACAACACAATAAATTATCATTAATATAGAAAAAACAATTATAAATGATAATAGCTGATATATGATAACATTAAGCATAGTAACATTTTTAAAATCACCCCAAAAATTAAAGAAAGGTAAATTTAAACTGAGCCATTCTGCTATTGGATTTTTTAAATAAAACGACAAAATAAATACAATCAAAATACCAACAGCAGAAACAGTAGTTTTTATAACCCCGTTATGCCATCCAATAACACCAATAAGCAAAATAAATAAAATAATTATTACATCAATTATGTTCATATCATAACTCCTACTACTATATTATTATATTTTATTTTATGCTATTAGTCAATTTTTATTAAGTTCTTGTTTTAAATCATAAAGAATATTAATTGCTTGTATTGGAGTAATTTCAAGTGGATTTATTTTACTTATTTTTTCAATAATAGAATCTTTATTATCATTAGTTTCCTCTATTTCTGGAAAAAGTTCTATTTGTTTATAGGGCCTTTCTTTTTTATTCTTTGTTTCATACATTTCTAATATTTCATTTGCTCTATCTATTACTTCTTTTGGTAACTGAGCCAAAGATGCTACATGAATTCCATAACTTTTATCAATAGCTCCCATTTTTACTTTATGAAGAAATGTAATTTTTCCTTCTTCTTCTATTGCACTAACATGAACATTTCTTAATCTTTTTAAATCGGCAGATAATGAAGTTAATTCATGATAATGTGTCGAAAAAAGTGTCTTTGCTTTTATTTTATTATGAATATATTCTAATATTGATTGAGCTAAACTCATTCCATCATATGTTGCTGTACCTCTACCTAATTCATCAAATAAAATTAAACTATTAGGAGTTGCTTCACTAATTGCATTATTAGCTTCCTTCATTTCTACCATAAACGTAGAATCTCCACTTACTAAATCATCACTTGCACCTATTCTAGTAAATATTTTGTCAAAAACAGAAATTGTACAACTTTTAGCTGGAACAAATGATCCTATTTGTGCCATTATGATAATTATTGCTAAAGTTCTCATATAAGTAGACTTTCCAGCCATATTAGGACCCGTTATAAGCAAAATATCTACCCCACTATTCATAATAATATCATTAGGTACAAATCCATCTTTAATTACTTTTTCAACAACAGGATGTCTAGCATCTTTAATATCAATTTTCTTTTCTTTTGAAATTATTGGCCTTATATAATTATTTTCTTCACTAATAGTAGCAAATGAAACTAACATATCAATCAAAGCAATAACTTTTGACGCATTTTGGATATCACTAATATATTCTTTAACCTTTTCTCTTATATCCATAAATATTTTATATTCAAGATTTATTATTTTTTCTTCAGCACCTAAAATTATATTTTCTTTTTCTTTTAAAAGTGGTGTAATAAATCTTTCACAATTTGCCAAAGTTTGCTTTCTTTCATAGTTAAATTCTTCTTTTATAAGAGGAATATTACTCTTGCTAACTTCAATATAGTATCCAAAAACTTTATTATATCCTAACTTTAAATTTTTTATTCCAGTCTTTTCTCTTTCTTCTTGCTCTATTTTTAATATAAAATCTTTAGAACCACTTCTTATACTTCGAAGTTCATCTAATTCATTATTATATCCATTCTTTATGATTCCACCTTCTTTAATAGAAAAAGGTGGATCCTCACATATAGAAATTTCTAATAATTCACATAAATCATCAAATGTATTTATTGATTTATAAAATTTTATTTCTTCTAAAATTCTTTTTATTGTTGGTAATACTTTCAATGATTTTTTTAATTGTAATAAATCTCTAGCATTTAAATTTCCATAACTAATTCTACTTGACAATCTTTCTAAATCATATACTTGATCTAAAGCATTTTGTAAATCACTTTTCAAAATAAATTCTGTAAGTAATGTTTCTACAGTATCATATCTTCTATTAATTTCATTTACATTAGTAAGAGGATTTTCAATATTATACTTTAAAAATCTACTTCCCATAGCAGTTCTGGTCTTATCCATTAACCATAATAATGAATAAGTTCTTTCTTTCTGTCTTAAAGTTTCTGTCAACTCTAAATTTCTTTTAGTATGATTATCAAATAATAAAAATTTATCTAAATTTATTATTTCTGCTTTCTGCAAATGAGACATATCACCTTTTTTTGTATCTAAAATGTAATACAACAAATGATTAATTGTCGTAATCATTCTAATATCTTGAATCTCTTTTGTAATATATTTGTATTTATCACCAGCATATAAAAAATCTGAAATAGTAACTAAAATATGATAGTTATCTTTAAAATTAGTTATTATTTCCCTATCAATTTTATCATTAACTATAATCTCTTTTATATTTCTATTACAGATTTCTTTTATTAGTTTATTTTTATCGTGATCGATAACTAATACATAAAAATGTCCTGTAGTAATATCCGTATAACTTATCCCATAACAATAATCAAAATCGTAGATATTACCAATATAATTATTATCTTTTTCGCTTAAAGTATTATCAATGATTGTTCCTTTAGTAACTACTTGAATTACATCTCTCTCAACCATTCCTTTAGTTTCCTTAGGATCAGTTAATTGTTCACAAATCGCTACCTTATATCCCTTATCAATCAATTTTTCTAAATAAGATAAATAAGCATGATGAGGAATACCACACATTGGTACTCTTTCATCCAAACCAGCATTTCTCCCAGTTAATGTAAGTTCTAATTCTCTAGAACATAAAATTGCATCCTCAAAGAACATTTCATAAAAGTCGCCTAATCTATAAAAAATTATTGTATCATTATATTTTTCTTTTATTTCAAGATATTTTAACATCATGGGACTAATTTTGCTTTTATCTACTTCACTACGTTTCATACTACCACCTGCTAAATGTTATTATAGCAATTTTTCATTAAAAATCAAAGAATAAAATAGAAAATAACAATTAATATCATTTATTATTTAAATAAAATTTTATACGAAATAGACACAAAAATGATATAATAAAATTATGAGGTGAAAAAATGGCAAATAATATTGTATTAAAAGTAAGTGAAGCTACTCGGAAAAAAATGATTAAATATTATGAAGATAAAAAAAGAGATAAAAAAATCCCATATGTTGTATTTCAAGCTCAAGATTTAGATACAGTTATAACAATGTATGAATCTGGTAAAGTAATGTTCCAAGGAATTAGTGCAGATATTGATGCAAACATGTGGCGCGAAATAGATGGACAAGCAAAAATTAATAAAGAAAATGATAAAGAAAATAAAAAATATTATTATTCATCAGCAATAGGTTCAGATGAAGTAGGAACTGGTGATTATTTTGGACCAATAGTAGTTACTAGTACATACGTTTCTAAAGAAGATATAGATTTTGTTGAAAGTTTGGGAATAAAAGACTCGAAAAAGATGGACGACAATAAAATAATAAACATTGCACCAAAACTTATTACAAAAATTAAATATAAAAGTTTAATAATGAATAATAATGAATATAATGAAAAATATAAAAATAACTATAACATAAATAAAATTAAAGCTATAATGCACAATAAAGTTCTTTGGAAAATGGTTAACGAAGAAAATGTAAAATACGATTATATAATTGTCGATGAATTTGCTAGAGAAAATAGATATTACGAATACCTTAATGGTAATCCGAACATCCAAAAAAACATTACATTTATTACTAAAGCAGAAGACAAAAATCTAGCTGTAGCATGTGCCTCAGTAATTAGTAGATATATATTTCTAAAAGAATTTGATAAAATTTCAGATACATTACATATACCATTACCAAAAGGGGCTGGGAAAGATGTAGATATAATTGGAAAAGAAATCGTCCAAAAATTTGGAAAAGAAAAACTTCGAGAAATAGCTAAACTCAATTTTAAAAATACAGAAAGAATATTAGATATTTTTACATTTTAAAGAAAAAAATGTGTTTCTGAACACATTTTTTTACTACTCTATTTTAGTACCACATTCAGTACAAAATTTACCTCTAGCTACAGTACCACACTTAGGGCATTTTTTTTCTAAATTTTCTGGGGCTTTAGTACCACATTCTTCACAAAACTTTCCAGTTATTATCTTTCCGCAGTTAGGACACTTTACACCAACATCAGAAGAAGCGTTTTGCTTTTCTTGATATGGATCAACATTAATAGTAGAAGAACTATTATTAGTAAAAGAATTATTCATAGCTCCACCAATCATTCCACCACTTGCCATATTCATCATGCCAACACCCATAAAACCATTTAAAGCTCCAGCTTCATTTTTAGCAGCATCTTGCACTGCAGTAGAATAAGCACCAACAAGTGTTCCTTGTTGCATATAAGAATTAGAAGAAAGTTCATAATTATCTATTTTTTTAGAAGATTCGTCATCTAAAGTTACTGATTCAACAGCAAAACTAACTAATTGAACTCCCCTATCTCTTATTGGTTTATCAAAAACATTTTGATCCATTGTTTTCTTTATTTCATCAGTATTACTTGGCAATTCAAGCACTGGAACTTTATGCGCACTAGTACCTAATTCATTAAGTACATTTTGAAATGATGAAATAACTTCTGCGCGCATCTGTTCAACTAATTCGTCTTTAGTTACAATATCAGCAACTCCAGCATGATTTCTCATAAATACTGCTGGATCAAAAATTTTAAAAGTATATTTTCCATAGCATCTTACTTGTACGCGCATCGGAGTTATAGAATTAGTCATTTGATTTGGAATTGGATGTGACCAATCTTGAAATGGAATTGGACTTGATGTTCCAAATTTATTATCTTTTATCTCCTTAATATTAAAATAAAATACTGCTTGTTCCCTTGCTGGTGTTCCACCATAAGTAAATCTTTGCCACATTTCTTTAAATACTGCACCGAATTGTCCTGCAAAAAATGTAGGTGCTGAAGATTGATCAAAATTATAGACACCTTCTTCTGCAGTAGCATCTAAAATATTACCAGAATCGTAAATTACTGCAATTTGTCCAGGTGCAACAATAATTCGACTATCTTTCGAAATTTGCCCATTAGATGCTGTCTTTTTCACCATTAATGTATCATTGCCCATATCTTCACAACTTATTAAATCTTTCCACTGATCACCAAGTGTTCCCCCTATAGCTCCAATAGCTGCTTTAATTAAACCCATAAATCCTCCTCTAAATATAATATATAAAACATTATAACATTACTTTAATTTTTTTAAAAATAAATTATCTTTCTAATACATATGGATTACTTGAAGTTCCATCACCACTAATGATTTTAACAGATGATTTTAAATATATAACAGGAATAACATTATCTGCTTCAGTAACCACTTTTTTAGTCAACTTGTTCCCAACTCTAAAATAATAAGCACTTGCTTGCTCTCCATCAATTAAATTGCTAGCATTTAAAACCCAACCACCATAACTTGAAAGCCAACTCGAACACGAAGTACTATTCAAAACATCAGTACTACATGATAAATTCAACGAAGCATTTATATAATCACTAGCATTAAGTAACCCAACAGCACCAGCACCATCTGCACTAGAATAAATAACTTGTTTTTCTTGTTCTAACATTTCATCAATCGTAGTTACTACATCATATATTCTTCCTATTTTCCAAACTCTTTCATCAATTATTGAATTATTTTGCAAAGTATTATAAAAAATATTATTTAATTCATTATTCAAACTACTATTTTTCCATTCATCACTACCATCAGCATCCCATTTTAAAGATTTTCCATATTTTGTATAGGCAATTTTTAATGCACCATCTGCTTCTATCGATACAATTCGCCACACATCACCAGAATATTGAATATAATTATTAACAGACGTTCCTTTAAAAATCAAATTTCCATTAGAAAGTTCATATAGTCCATTTCCTGTAGAAACAACTTTATCTTTAAAAAATTCAAGTGCTCTAATACCTTCAACAACCGTGTTATTTTTAAATCCAATACAAGCATAATAAGATGTAGTATCACAATTATTAATTCCGGATGAATAACAATTTTCTAATGCAATTTCTTCTTCAATACACTTATTCAAATTCTCTTCAATAATTGAAGAATAATAATATGTTTCATTATTATTACTTTTAAGTAAATTAAAAACCAATAACAAAACAACAATTATAAGAGATAAAGCCCCATATAACATAGTTGAAAATGCAAAACCCTTATTATTTAGTTTCATAAAATCACCTATAATAATTATACAATGAAATAAAAATTAATTAAAGATTATTTTTCATATTTATATATAACAATATATTTATTACCATATTTTTTTTCTTTTATATTATCATAACAATCAACATTTAAATATAGATCATCAACTTCACATACAATAATACCATGTAAATTTAACAAATTATTATCTTTAATATACATAATAATATTATTTATATCCTTATTGTTATATGGTGGATCTAAAAATATAACATCAAAAGAAATATCATTATATTTAAAATTTTCTAAAGCTTTATTATAATCTAAGTTCATCAGAATTACCCGATCATTAATCTTAAATTCATCCATCATTTTTCTAATATTTAAAATACATTTCTTATTGATATCATTAAAATAACACATTTTTGCTCCATTACTTATTGCCTCTAATCCTAAACTTCCCGATCCTGCAAACAAATCTAATACAACTTTATTTTTAACATTATTTTGAATCATTCCAAATAAAGACTCTTTTACTCTATCCATAGTTGGTCTAGTACCAACTATATCATAACCATCTATTTTTCTTCCCTTTAAACTTCCACTAATTATTTTCATAAAACCTCTTAACGAAATTAAAAATTATTTCTAATTCGATTTATTATATTTAAAATTTCTTTTTCTTTTTCATCAAACAATTCAATTCTAAAGTTACTAATTTCTAAAGATTTATATTGATTAATATTTGAAATTAAATCAATATTTTTATAATGCATTATACTTGTTACTTGTTCTTTACATATAATTGGATACATATTTCCATATTGATCTTTTAAATAATAATTATTTTTCAAAGATTTTTTTGTATAGATTTTGTCACCATTATTTTCTATCATATTAATTGGACAATATTTTGTAATCATTAATTCAACTCTACCATAAATAATTATTTCCAATTTATCTAAATTTACATTAAAACTTAAAAGATCATCAATTGTACTTTCTACTGATAAAGTTACTAAACTTACTCCTTTATCTATTAGACAATTTAAACTAGCATTATTAGCAACATTTAAAAAATAATCAGTTACAACAATATTATTATGAGCATACTTATATACAGCACCTGTTTCTGTAGCTAATATATTATTATTATTGAAATCTTTGTAATTATCTTCTACTCTTTTAGTTCGATAAAAAACATTTTTAAAATTTTTGTATTTGTTATATAAATCAAAATTATCAATATATATATTATTTAAATTTTCTTTTAATGCTACTTTCAATTGTTCTTCATTTCTTACTAAAATATTTATTTTCAAAACTTTATCGTTTCGCTTAATCTTTTTTTCCAAAGAAACATAACTTTCTTTTTTTACAATATGAGGAACATAATATTCTCTTTTTTCTATTAACTTATCGATAGCAAAGCGTCTTAATTCATTTAAAGACTTTATTGAAATAAAAATATTATTATCTTTCTCCAACATAATATTATAACATTCAAAAGGAGTATTCCCCAACTTAATTATTTGCTCTTTTATTCTATCATCATTAATAGGACTATTTATTGCTAAATTAACAATATCACCATATTCAATAACTGTATTTACTCCATCAGATATTGTCAATTTTAAAGGTAATCCAACTTTTGCAACTAAATTCATAGTAATTTTAATTTTTTTCTCACATATTTTTCTAATTTTTTTAATCAAATTACTATCTATAGTTTTTCTCACAAATTTACTATTTAATAAACCAATTTTATTTTCAATTATTGCAATATCGTTTGAGTGAACAACTGAAACTAATTTTTTATTAGCATCATAAAGCTTATTAATAATCATTCCACTATTATCATCAAATCTTATTCCATCTTCTTGATACAAATCATCTTCTAACAATATTTTTATTATTCTTTTATCAATATAAATTACTTTACCGAGAAAAGTTCCTATATGATTAGAAGTTTTTATATTCATTATTTCTTTATCATTTCTTTCAAAAAGAAAACCTAAAGTAAATTCTCTAT
This sequence comes from uncultured bacterium, assembly GCA_949291455.1. Lineage (GTDB taxonomy): Bacteria > Bacillota_I > Bacilli_A > RF39 > UBA660 > RUG13868. The sequence goes on along the minus strand of CASEVQ010000019.1, from coordinate 6,439 downwards.
TATAAAGTTTTTTCAAATTATTTTTTTCATTTAACGTAACAACAAAATTGTTACCATTGTAATAATCATCTATTTTTTGCCTATATAATTTAGTAACATATCCAACATATTCAGGGCTTTTCATCCTTCCTTCTATTTTAAAAGAAGTTACACCGCTCTCAATTAACTTATCAATTTTATCAATAGTACACAATGACTTAGTACTTAACAAATATTTTCCTTTTGTTTTTACTTCCCTATCATTCTTGTAAAATTTATAAGGTAGACGACAAGAACCAACACACTCTCCCCTATTACCACTTCTTCCACCATTCATACTGCTAAAAAGACAGCATCCCGAATATGAAACACATAAAGCACCATGTACAAAAATTTCTTTTTCTATATCAACACTTATATTTTTAATCTCTTCTAATGACATTTCTCTTGCTAATACAACACGTGATACTCCTAAACTTTTTAAAAACCCTATTGATTCATTACTATGATTATGGCATTGAGTTGACGCATGAAGTTCCAAATTAGGAAAAATTTGCCTTAACACTTTAATTAATCCAAAATCTTGTACAATTAAAGCATCGACATTATTCTCATGTAAAAACTCAACAAACTTTATAACTTCTTCAAACTCTTTCTCATAAATCATTATATTAACTGTTACATAAACTTTAACACCATATAAATGACAATATTTAATAGCTTTAATAATTTCATCATAATCAAAATTATTAGCATATTTTCTAGCTCCAAACTTTTTACCAGAAAAATAGACTGCATCAGCACCATTATGTACAGCTTGATAAAGACTTTCCATATTTCCAACAGGACTTAATAATTCAACTTTTTTCATAAAACCACCAATAAGATTATAACATAAAAAACAAAACATAGACTTTAAATCTATGCTTTATCTAAAAACTTCTAATAAACTTCTAACCATATTAATTTTTTTACTCATTACCTCTATTTTATCTTTAACAGTAATTTTATACTCCTCTTTCATCATTGAAACCATTTCATTTATTTTAGTATTATCACGAATTAAAATTTTATACCAATATGAATGATATTTAAGATATTGGTACAACAAAGGATTTTCTTTAATCTTTAAAATAGTTTCATTAATCATCTAAATCACCAAAGACAGGACTTTTTTCATATGGTTGTTTATATTCCTCATTAGTTCCTATTTGTTGAACTAAAGAAATTGTTTTCTGAAGACCATCTACGACCTTTTTTACAGACTCTAAGTTAACCTTTTTAATTAATGAAACAAGTTCGTCAATAGAATTATCTCTACTGTTTAAATATTTATTCCAAGCTAATTCATCTTCACCATATAACGTGTATATCTCATATAAATTTTGCCAACTATCGTTATTTTTACGTACATAATCAATTAAGTTAGGATTAGATTTAACAAACCTAATAAAATCTTCTTTAGCCATATTACACCTACCCAATAAATAATATGCACTATAAAAACAATTAAACACAACAATAAAAACTTTATAATTATTTTTCTCTAAAGACAAATATTTTACTAAAAATATAATTTAAAATCATTATTAAAATTTGAACAATTATTTTAGCTAATTTATCTTGAATATTCAAAAAATCAACTAAAATAAACATAATAGCTATTTCAGAAAGTAAAGAAAGGACTCTAGAACATATAAACTCAAAAAATTCTCTATATATATTTTTTTCTTTACTATAAAAAACATATTTACGATTAGTAATATAAGCAAAAGATACCGCAACTATCCAAGATAAAACTGTACACAATACATAATTTTGTAGAAAAATTCGAAAAAGATAATAACTTAAAATACTAACAATAGTAGTAAAACCGCCAACAATTACATAATTAACTATTTCCTGATATTTTTTATTTAATTTAGTATATTTCTCTAAAATAAATATACTAAAAATTATTATACTAACCATATTAACTCCTTCTAGATGAATTTTAATTATTTTTTAGATATTAAATATTTAAATATATCAAGTGACAATAATACCGTATCATGTCTTAAATAATTATTCTCAACAGTTACATAATTATTAGAAATAATGTTAACATTTTTTATATGTTGCCTATCCAAAATAACAGGATCTTTTTGCTCTAAAGTTTCATATTTTTTTCGCATTTCTTCATTAATTTTTCCATCATTTGCTACAACAACATCTATTTTTCTTTTTCCGAGATATTGATTAATTATATTAATATGATCACTTACCATTAACCCATCTGTTTCTCCCGGTTGAGTCATCATATTACAAATATACATAATTGGTGTATCAATTTCTTCTAATAGATTTATAATTTCTTTGCATAAAAGATTTGGAATAATACTAGTGTAAATACTACCCATACTAAGAATAACTAAATCAGATTTTCTAATCTCATCTAATACCGAATAATTTATCTTTGGTTTTTCTAAATAATACACTTTTTTAATTTTTTTACCACATTCAGTAATATTATGTTCACCTTCTACTACTTCTCCATCGGACATTATAGCTGCTAACGTAACATTATCTTCAGTCAAAGGTAAAATTTTACCATGTAAATTCAATATTTTACTTATTGCTTCAATTCCATCAGACATATTACCAGTCATATTTCCCATAGCAGTAAGTAATAAATTTCCAACAGTATGCCCATTTAAATCACTAGTAGTATTAAACCTGTAATTCAATAATTGTTCAACCAAAGGTTCAGTCTCAGATAATGATACTAAAACTTTTCTAATATCTCCAACAGCAGGAATATTAAATTCACGTCTTAAACGACCAGTACTTTTTCCATCATCGCAAACAGAAACAACAGCTGTTATATCTACTGGAAATTCCTTTAATCCTCTAAGTAAAGAACTCATTCCAGTTCCACCACCTAAAACTACTACTCTTTTTCTCATAAAATCACCTCATCTTTTCACTACTAATATATAACTACTACTTTTTATTTTTTTTAAAATAATAATCACCATTAATAGTAGTGCAATTGCGCCCATTTTCTTTACTTTCATATAAAGCAGAATCTGCCTGAAGAATTGCATCATCTAATGATAATTCACCATTACAGCTGTGACAAACACCACAACTAACAGTTACATATACATTATAATATTCATCTTTATTTTTTATAACAAGCTTTTTCTCTTCTACACTTTTTCTCATTCTATCAACAACATTAAAAACATCTTCTTCTTTAATATTCTTTAATAAAATAATAAATTCTTCCCCACCATATCTACCAATTATGTCTTTCTTTCTAATTCCATGCCCTGGTGTTTGACGCATAGAACTTTTTAATGTATCTGCAACCATCCTTAAAGTCTTATCACCTACAACATGTCCATAACTATCATTAATTCTTTTAAAATAATCCAAATCTGTTATAACAATAGCATAAGGTTCATTATTTAAATTAGCATATTTTACATAGTCACCAATTTCTTTAAGAGCATAACTTCTAACTATTAACCCAGTAGTACTATCTACTTTTAAATTCTCAATAGTTTGTTCTAAATCGCGAACTTTCTCTTGCAATGATATATAATCTAAAAAATCCTTAGTTATATCAAAAGCTATTGCACTAGATAAATTATCATCATGTATTGTAATTTTATAAAAATAACGTCCAGTTTCTTCATCATAGACAATAGTTTTTTGCAAGCTATCTTCACTTCTTAATGCTTCAGGAAGACCATTAGAAACATATAGTTCCTTTCCTAAACTATCTTTAGAAAGAACATATACACCACCTTTATTTAAACTCTTTAAAATTTTATTAAAAAATGGAGTCACATTTTCCATTCAACCACTTCCTTAATTATTAAAACATTAAACAGTATTAGTATCATTAATTATCAATTATCAATACTTATTATTTCATATTCTATATTTCTAACTCCCAACTTAAAAGCAGAATCTATAGTATGAATTCCATGACGAGAATTCATTCTATCAATTAATGCTTTTTTACCAGGATCTTTAGAATTAATTACCGCATCATAACAAGCTTTATCAATAGCAACTGGATCAAGAGAAGCAAATATTCCAATATCAGCCATTTCCGGATCATGTGGATTAGCATCGCAATCACAATCTATTGATAAATTATTAGCAACATTAATATAAACAATATTTTCTTTTTTCTTATAATCAATTACTGCTTTAGCAGCATCAGCCATAGATTCTAAGAAATGATCTTGCTCTGGTAGTTCTGACCAGATTTTTACAGGATCAGTTAACTTTCCTGCTGAATGAATATAAGCCTTACCATGTGTTGAAGCAATTCCTATTGACATATTCTTTAACGCTCCACCAAAACCACCCATAGCATGTCCTTTAAAATGTGATAAACATAAAATTGAATCATAAAGATCAATATTTTTACCAACAATATCTTTATCTAAACGTAATCCATTCATAACAGGTATTTCTATCTCCCCAAATTCATCCATAATATCACATGGAGCTATCTTTTTAAAACCATGATCTTCTATTGCTTTCCAATGTTCTTTTGGATCTTGCCTTTTACCACCATAAGCAGTGCAACATTCAATAATCGTTCCATTTAACTTATTTACTAACCCTGATATTAAATTAGGATTTAAAAAATTATGCCCACCAGGTTCCCCAGTAGAAATTTTAACACCAACTTTCCCTTTTAATTCAGTATTTAATTTATCATAAATTTTAATTAAACTGTCACTACTTATCTCTTTTGTAAAATATACTTTTGATTTTTCCATATTTTCACCAATCCTTTACAATATTAATCTATCATAATTAAATGATATTGTAAATAATACTTAAAAATTAAATTTTTTAGTTGTAAATGAATAAATTAAAAGATTTAGATAACATTAATAATATGAAAAAGATATTATTTACAGGGGCAAGAAGTGGAATTGCAAAACATGTAATTGATAAATTAATTAAATTAAATAAATATTACATATATCTTACTGTTCATACAGAAGAAGAACAAAAATCTATAAAAGCAATATATGCTAATACTAAAAATATTGAATGTTTTAAATTAGATATTTAAAAAAAAGAAGATAGAAATAAAATTATAAATTTGAATATAGATATTTTAGTATGTAATGCTGCAATTGGTATAAGTGGTTCATTAATAGAAATACCTATTCATAAAGTTAAAGATAACTTTAATGTAAACGTATTTTCCAATTTAAAATTAATACAATTATCCCTAAAAAATATGTTAAAAAAACAAAATGGAAAAATAATTATAATGGCATCATTAGCTGGTATAATCCCTATTGAATTTTTAGGAAGTTATTGTGCCACAAAAACAAGTATTATTATGCTAGCAAAAGTTTTACAAAAAGAATTAAAAATATTAAATTCAAATATAAAAATAAAAGTAATTGAACCAGGAATTTACAAAACAGGATTTAATGAAATAATGATAGATAACAAAAATATTGACGATTCTAAATATTTTAAAGATAAAAAAATGATATAGAAATAAAAGATTATATTATGTTTAATCTCTTAGCACATAAAGAACTAAATAGTATTTCTAAACAAATTATAAAAGCAATTCAAGACGATAACAATAAATTTATTTATAAAACTCCATTTTTTCAAAGTATTTTTTCAAAATTATATCAAATATTTAAAGGCTAATAAATTAAAACATTATAAATTATAACATATAATATTATATGAAAAATATATATTTTAATTATGAACCTTATAGTTTTACAACTTCAGCATTTCTTATTGGAATACTGCTAACTAAAACATTAACTGTTGATGAACAAGATAGTATTGGGAATTGGCTTCAATTAGTAGGATTAACAATGCAAACGTACTCTTCTCAAAAAAGCACTTTAGATAGTGCTAATACAAATAAAAATAATGATGATTCCAATATTGAATCATTAAAAAAAACTATTAAAATTATCGAAGAAAATCTAGAAGAATTATCAAGTAATAAAATTTAGATAAAAAATTAAAAAAGTTAAATACTAAGTCTTGTCAAAGATAAATAAGTGTGATATTATTTACTTACTTGATATTTTATGGCGAGATAGCTCAGCTGGCTAGAGCGTCCGGTTCATACCCGGAAGGTCGAGGGTTCGATCCCCCCTCTCGCTACCAATTTAGAAAAATTACTAGGTAGAAATACCTAGTTTTTTATTTATAAATATTCATAAAAATTAAAAAGGAGAAAAATGAAAAAAGAAAAAATTTACAAATTATTTTATATTATATCCATTCTACTTTCTATTACATTTATAATTTTTTTGACTATAGATTATCTAAAATATAATCCTATAACTTACTCTACACCTTTTTATACTTTTATAATTATTAGAATTATAGAATTATTAATACCTAGTATTATACTATTCCTTATAGGTAAAATTATTAAAAATAAAATAAAATAAAA
>CASEVQ010000018.1 GCA_949291455.1 uncultured bacterium | reverse complement strand
GTTTGTATTCATGTTTTTCATTATTTTACCTTCTTCCTATTTTATATTTATAAGTTTACAATAAATTTATTTTCTTATCAATATTTTTTATAAAAAAAAAGAACTACCGTTCTTTTAAAATAATTTTATTATATCATTAAATGTTATGTAAACTAGTAGTAATAGTAATAAAAGAAAACCAATACTATGAACCATATTTTCTACTTTTGGTGATACTGGACTACCTTTTATTTTTTCAATAATTAAAAACAAAATCCTTCCACCATCAAAAGCTGGAAATGGAATTAAATTTAAAAATCCAACATTTACTGATAAAAGAGCAATTAAATTAATTAGATTAGCAAACCCAGTCGATGCCGTCTCACCTACTACTGAATAAATACCAACAGGACCTGATAAAGTATTTAAACCTAGATTACCTGTAAACAATGCACCTAAAACAATAAACATTTGTTTTACTAAAGCACCTATTTTTATAAAAGCATATTTAATAGCATTTATAAATCCATGTTCAATTTCTTGTTCAAAAACTATACCAAATTTATAACTAGTAACACCATCTATTTCTTCTTTTATTGGTGTTATTTTATATTCTATTTCTTCATTATCTCTTTTTACAACAAAAGATGTCTCATCACCATCAGAAGCTAATACCATATATATTTTTACATCATCGATTGTTGAAACTTTTTTGCCATCTATTGATACTATTATATCATCTTTCTGAATACCGGCTTCTGCCATAGGATATCCTTCTTCTACCCTAGTTACAACAGGACTCATATTTGGAGATCCAGAAAATAAGCCAATTAAGAATAATAATATTAATGCTAAAATAAAATTATTACCAGCTCCAAAAAACATTATTAAAAATCTTTGCCAAATTGGTTTGTTATATAATTTTTCATTTTTAGGAATTTTCTCATCATCATCAACTTCTTCACCTGCTAGTTGTACATAACCTCCAATAGGAATAGCTCTTATATTATATACAGTACCACCTTTTTTAGGCTTACTTCCCCATATTTTAGGACCCATACCAATAGAAAATTCATAAACATGAACACCAAACATTTTAGCAAATATAAAATGTCCAAATTCATGTACTAACACAATAACACCAAGTATCAAAACAAAATATATTAAAGTCATTTTATCCTCCTATAGAATTGTTAAAAATATTAAAAACCCTAAAGTCACAAATATTATACTATCTAACCTGTCTAATATTCCACCATGTCCAGGAATTATATTTGAAAAGTCTTTTTTACCAAATTCTCTTTTTATAAATGAAAAAACTAAATCACCAAGTTGACCTAATAAAGATAATAATAACGTAATAATAACAATACCACCAATACTATATACGTCAATAACACTAATATAATACATCGTAGCAACAAAAGTTCCCATCAATGTCCCACCAATTAATCCTTCTACTGTTTTATTTGGCGAAATAACAGGAGCCAACTTAACCTTACCTACATATTTTCCAGTTAACATAGCAAACGTATCTGTCATAGTAGTAATTAAAAATATGTATATAACATATGATATGTTATATCCTCTAATTAATACTAATAAATTAAATGTTAAACCAATAAATAAAGTTGCACCAATTAAAAATAAAGCATCGGTAAAATCATATTTATCTTTGTTTCCAACAAAAACTAAAGGAGCTAAATTTATAAGTATTAAAAAAGCCATCAAGCGATAATCAAGCATATAAAAAGCATCGCTAGAGCTATAATTATTCATTGTAAAAAAAGCAACTAAAATATAAGAATATAGTTCAATGCACATAGGTATTTTTCTTTTTTTTCTTCTTATCTTTAAAAGTTCATTTAAAGATGCAACAGCTAGTATTGCCATTAAAATAGCAAAAGATATACCTCCTAAAAATAATATTGGTATAAAAATAATAAGCAACAAAATAGCACTAAACACTCTTGTCTTCATTAGTAATTCCTCCAAATCTTCTATTTCTTTTTTGAAATTCTTCTATAGCTTTATCAAATTCTTTAGTATCAAAATCAGGAAACAAGGTATTAGGAAAATAATATTCAGCATATGAAGATTCCCAAATCATAAAATTACTAGTTCTAAGTTCACCACTAGTTCTTATAACAAAATCAAGAGGTGGCAGTGTTTGATACATGTTTTCACTAACTAAATCTTCAGTTATATCATCAAATGTTATATCATTATTATTAATTTTTGATGCAATTTTTTTTATTGCATCAATAATTTCTAACCTTCCACCATAATTAAAACAAATATTAAGAATTCCATTATTATTATTTTTAGTATTTTCTTCTAATTCATTCATTGCATTAATAACATCCACTCTTAAATTATCTTTTCTCCCAGAAAATAAAACTTTAATATTTTCTTTCATAAAAGTTTTTAATTCATTAGTAAAAAATTTTATTGATAAATCCATTAAATATTCTACTTCATTTTTATCCCTTTTAAAATTTTCTGTTGAAAAAGCATAAATACTTACTATTTTAATATTTCTTTTATATATATGTTTTAATAATTTTTTTAGATTTTTAGCTCCCATTTTATGACCAACACTTCTAGAAAATCCTCTTTTTTGAGCCCATCTTCCATTACCATCCATAATAATTCCAACATGAATAGGCAACTTATTATCATTCATAACATCACCTATAATTATTATATTATATTTCATAAATAACCACAAGAAAAAGAACCATAAGGTTCTAAAAACTGTCAATATTTATTTTTACTTTTTTATTATCTTTAAGATAACTACTAGCTTGTACAAGAGTTCTTATAGCCTTAGCAGTTTTTCCTTCTTTTCCAATAATACGACCAATATCATTTGCTGATACCATAACTTCAATCAAAATTGTATTGTTATCATCAGTTTCAAATTCTTTTACATTAACACTGTCTTTTTCTTTTGCCAATGATGTTACAATTTCTTTAGTTAACTCTACTAAATCCATATTATTTGCTTTCCTTTTTATTATTTTTTTCTTCAGCAAATTTTTTCATAATACCTTTTTGACTAAGTAAATTTCTTACAGTATCAGTAGGAAGTGCACCACGATTAAGCCATTTCATAGCAACTTCTTCATCAACAGTTACATTTTCATTTGCTGGATTATAAGTTCCAATAAGTTCAATATATTGACCATCTCTTGGTCTTCTTGAATCACTTGCAACAATTCTATAAACAGGTTTCTTTTTTGCACCCATTCTAGTTAATCTAATTCTAACTGCCATTTTAATAACCTCCGTTTCCATTTCTTTATATAGATTATATAATATGTTTTAATTAATGTCAACATAAAAACGTTAACACTAAAAATTCAATTTTTATATAATGCCTACAGTTTTAATTTATTGATTAAAATATACACAGCAAATTAATTTTTTTACTCAATGGATTATTATCATTATTAATTTTTAAAATTACTTTTAATATGTTTTTACTTTTTTAGCAAAAAAATATTTAATACTATTTTTTACTATCATAATTTATAATGTCTTTAATAACATAACTAGTAATAAGTAGACCAGCACTTGTAGGAACAAAACTATTTGATGAAACAATATTACCAGTTTTTATTGGTAATTCACGTGAAGATAATACAGTTATTTTACTTTTAATTTTATTATCTTTTACCCATTTTCTAAAAATTCTAGCTAACGGATCATTAACAGTTTTTCTAATATCAATAATTTCTAAATCAGATGGATTCATCTTATTACCTGTTCCCATCGATGAAATAAATTTTATTTTTCTTGATATTGCTTCTAAAATAATGCATTTTTTCGTTTCTTTAGAATCACAAGCATCAATAATATATGTTGGTTTTTCCCCATCTAATATAGTTTTTATATTATCTTTATTAAAAAAAATATCATAAGTTTTAACTATTAAAGAAGGATTAATGTCTAAAAGAATCTTTTTCATTACATCTACTTTTTTCAAGCCAATTGTAGAATGATATGCTACTACTTGCCTATTAACATTTGTAATATCCACTACATCAAAATCAATTAATATAATATTTTGAACGCCACTTCTAACAAGAGATGTAGCAACACTTCCACCTACTCCACCTATTCCTACTATTAAAATTCTACTTTTTTTTATTTTCTCTAAAGATTCTTTTCCTATTAATAATTCTAAACGTTCAAACATATAATCTCCTTTTTTGCATAAAAAAATGTCCAAAAGATAGGTGTACGAAAAACCCGCATTCTCGCAGGTGGGTGTCCATACTCAACCCTTAGGATTCCTATTAAAAATAGGCCTTCAACACAGATTGACTCGATCCGAACTCCCGTATCGTTACTTAGTCGGTTTTAAAAAACACTTCTAATCTCTTAGACATTTATAGTATATCACAAATATAAATAATAATAAATAGTTTCCCATAATTTTACATAATAGTGATGTAAAATTATTAATTATTTTCTTTTTCATGAATCGAATCTATTATATCTTCTATTTTATTACCATATTCTATTGAATTATCATAAATAAATTTTAACTCTGGTGTATGTCTTATATCTACTCTTTGACTTAAATTAGTTCTTATAAAGCCTTTAGCATTATTAAGCGCTTCTAAAGTTTCTACTTTTTTTGAATCATCTAATACTGTAAAATAAACTTTTGCATAACTTAAATCGCTACTTATATCACAACCAGTTATAGTGACAAATTCAATATCTTTATCTTTAACTTCATTATGTAATATATAACTAATTTCTTCTACAAAAGCATGATTTAATCTTTCTATTTTTATGCTACTCATAAAACCACCTCAACTAAAGCATAAATGCTTATTACTTTTTTAATTTTTTCTTATTACTATTATTAATTAAAGTACTTAAATTTTCAAGCTTTGATAAATTTTTATTTTTATATTTTTTATCAAAAGTAACATCTTCTCCAAACCATTCTGGAACTTCAAAATTTTCTGCTAAAAACTCAGAAGGGAATTCAACTTCAACAGTTATTAGTCCTGACAAATTTCCATGATATATATCTAGCTCAGCTAAATTACCATCAGATAATGGTATTTCATATCTAGTTTTTTCAATTAAATAATTTTGTATTAATGAACTTAATATCTCATAAAAAACTCGACTAATTTCTAGTTCTTGTTCATCTCTAGATAAAAAATCATCACTCTTAGCAGTTAGAAAAAATTTATTATCTTTATGTCTTATTCTTACCTCAGGATCTAAACTTATATAACCTTGAGATATTTCATGAGCATCACCTAATTTTTCTGGTAACTTCTTAACTAAAAATTTTCTTTCTATTTCCATTATTATCTTTTTATCTCCTTTAATTCATAAATTTCAATAATATCATTTTCTTTAATATCTTGGAAATTTTCAAGTGTTATACCACATTCCATTCCTTTAGCAACTTCTTTAACTTGATCTTTTTCACGTTGTAATGATTTTATTTTTGTTGTTGCTACAACTATTCCATCTCGAATAACTCTTGCATTTGCTCCATTTTTTACAGTACCTGTTTTAACATAGCTTCCCGCAATAATTCCAATTTTAGAAAATCTAAATAACTGTCTTACTTCAACTTCTCCAATTACTACTTCTTCATATATTGGATCAAGTAATCCTTTCATAGCATTTTCTATATCTTCTATCATTTTATATATAACATCGTATACTTTAATATCGACACTATATTCTTTTGCGCTATCAATAACAGATGAGCTTGGTCTTACATTAAAGCCGATAATTATAGCATTAGAAGCATGGGCTAAAACAACATCACTTTCTGTAATAGCACCTACTCCACCTCTAATAACATCAACTTTAACACCATCAATATCTATTTTAGCTAAACTTTGCTTTATAGCTTCTAAACTACCATTAACATCTGTTTTAAGTACCACACTTATTTCTTTAGCACCAGCTTTTATTGCTCCAAATAAGTCATCAAGACTCATTCCAGAACGATTAGTATCTTTTTGTCTTGCTCTTATTTTTCTTTTTTCAGCAATATTTTTAGCTTGTTTTTCCGTTTCAAAAGCCATAAATCTATCACCTGCTGATGGAACTTCACTTAAACCAGTAATTTCAACAGGCATAGAAGGTGATGCTTCAGTTAATTCTTTTCCTTTATCATCTTTTAAGCTTCTAACTTTACCACAACTAGTACCTACTACTACAGGATCTCCTAATCTCAATGTCCCATTTTGTACTAAAACTGTAGCAACTACTCCTATTTTTTTATCAAGTTTTGATTCTATAACTGTACCAACAGCATATCTAGATGGATTTGCTTCATAATCTTCCATCTCACTTACTAAAATAATGTTTTCTAATAACTTATCAATTCCTTCTCCAGTTTTACATGATATATTATTAAAAATAGTATCTCCACCCCAAGATTCAGGTGTAAGTCCGTATTCTGAAAGTTCTGTCATAACACGTTCAATATTAGCTTCTGGCTTGTCAATTTTATTTATCGCTACGATAATAGGAACTTTTGCTGCTTTCGCGTGATCAATTGCTTCCTTAGTCTGTGGCTTTACCCCATCATCGGCTGCTACGATAATAATAACAATATCTGTAACACTAGCACCACGAGCACGCATTTCTGTAAACGCTTCATGCCCTGGTGTATCAATAAAAGTTATTTTTTTATCATTATAAGATACTTGATAAGCTCCAATTGCTTGAGTTATACCACCAGCTTCACCACTTACTACATCAGTTTTTCTTATTTTATCTAATAAAGAAGTTTTGCCATGATCAACATGTCCCATAACAGTAACAATAGGTGGCCTTACAATTAAATCTTCTTTTTTATCATTAATTTCATATTTTTCAAAATTACTAATATCCTTAGATTCTTCTCTTTTTACTTCTTTATCATAATCAAGAGCAATAAGTTCAACAATTTCTAAAGAAAGAGAATAATTTATATTAGCCATTATACCTAATTTCATCAATTTTTTAATTATCTCGGTACTATTTACTGATAACAAATTAGCTAAATCCGATACCGTCATATATTCTTTATATAGAATGACATTTTCCTCATTTCTATCATCATTTTGCATTAATTTTTCTCTATGCTTATATAATTCTTTTCTTTCCTTTTGAAACTTTACTTTATTATTTTCAATACGCTCAGATTTAGGTTTAAATTTTTGTTTATTAGTAGTATTATCAATATCAATTTTGGCATCACTTATCATTTTTTCTACTTTTTCATCTAAAACTTCATCATCTAAAACGTCATTATCTGAATTTGTTTCAATTTCTCCATCCAATAAAACAATATCATCTTCTGTCAACATTGTATTTTCATCATCGTATTTAATGTTCAATCTATCACAAAGTATTTTAATTTCATCTACTGTTTTATTAACATCATTTGCATATTCTAATATACTCATCATGATAATCACCTCTTTCTATTTTTCCTTTTTATATTTAACAACTTCAATATTACTTTCCTCTAACATTTCTTTTGACAATGGATCACTATAATCACTATCGTATACAATTCTTTTAATTTCAGCATTTATAAGCATTCTAGCACAAATAGAACAAGGATAAGTATTAACATATATTGTTGCATTTTTTATACTGACACCTTTTATTGCTGCACTTATAATAGCATTTTGCTCAGCATGGACAGCTCTACAGACTTCTTGTCTTGTACCTGAAGCAATATTATTATTCTTACGTAAGCATCCACCATTATCAACACAATGTTTTAACCCTTTAGGAGCACCATTATATCCAGTAGTAACAACTTGATTATCTAAAGTAATAACTGCACCAACTTTTCTACTAACACAATTAGATCTAGTTGCTACAAGATGTGTCATATTTATAAAGTATTCATCCCAATCAGGTCTTTCTTCATTCTTCATTTTTCTCACCATCCTGAATTAACGTCATTATTTCATCATAAATAGAATCTTCAATTGCCACTTCCAAATTTCTCTCTAATATTTTACTTTTTTTTGCTTTCAATACTACATCTTTATCTTTTTTAATATATGCGCCATGTCCATTCATTTTTCCATTTAAATCTATTTCTACTTTACCTTCTGGTGTTCTAACTATTCTAAGGAGTTCTTTTTTAGGTAACTTTTCTTTTGTAATAACACATGTTCTAAGTGGTATTTTTTTTATTTTCATAATAATACCTCCCCTAATTTTTAAAGTTTATTCCCATTTCTCTTGCTTGTTCAGTATTTTTAATATCTATTTTATAATGTGTTAATTTTGAAGCAAGTTTAGCATTTTGTCCTTTTTTCCCAATAGCCAAAGAAAAATTATCATCATCTACTACTACAATAGCTTCCTGTTTTTTAGGATCAGTTATTACTACATGTAGGTTTTTAGCAGGTGCTAAAGCATTAGCAATAAATACTGCAGGATCTTTATCATATTTTACAAGGTCAATTTTTTCCCCTGATAATTCATCAATAATTCTTGTTATTCTACTTCTTTTTTCACCAATGCATGCACCAATTGGATCAACGTTAGAATATTCACTGTAAACAGCAACTTTACTTCTTGATCCTGCATCACGTGCAACACTATAAACTAAAACATTTCCATCATTTATCTCAGGAATCTCTAATTCAAAAAGTCTCTTTAGAAATCCATAATGACATCTCGATAACAAAATAAATAAACCTTTTCCAGTATTTTCAACTTTACTTACATAAACTTTTATTTGCTTTCCCATTTCTATTTTTTCTGAAGGTATACATTCCTTTTTAGGCAATATACCATTACTTCTGCCAAGATCTATAAAATAATTATCGACATCTTCTAAAGCAACAGTACCAACTAATAATTCATCTTGTTTATCTCCATACTCTTCCATAATAGAATTTCTTTCAGCTTCTCTTATTTTTTGAACAATAACTTGTTTAGCAGTAGAAGCAGCAACTCTTCCAAAATCTTTAGGTGTTACTTCAGTATCAATTGTATCTCCAATATTTAAAGCCTTATTAATTTTTCTTGCTTCAGTAAGTGTAATATGATAATTTGGATTAAATTCTTCTTTTTCTTCATCATCACTATCATCATCTTCCATTTCATCAGGCACTACAGTTTTATAAGAATATACTTTTATATCACCAGTATTTCTATCAATTAATATTTTAGAATTAGTTAAAGAATTAAAATTTTTCTTATAAGCAGTAGCAAGTGCCAATTCCATAGCTTCAAAAACAATATCTTTCTCTATTCCTTTTTCTTTAACAATCAAGTCAACTGCTTTTATAAATTCCTTACCATTCATTTTAATCATCTCCCTTTGATTTAGCATAAACATCTAAAATATATTTTTCTTGAATAATATTTTCTTTTTCTAATAAAGGATCAATTATTTTAGTAGCCTCTACCACTTTATCAATATCTATCATTTCTTCACTATCTAAAACTACTCTTAAATAATTATTTTTTCCTTCTTTCTCATATACAACATCATATATATGAACATTTAAATTATCTAGTTTATTACCAACTAAATTAATTATTTTTTCTTTCAAAATATCACCTCATCAATATAAAAGGTGGAAGTCTTCTTCCACCAGTTGCTATGTCAATTATATTATAATTATAAACAATTATCAAGTATTTTAATTAGAAAACACTATTTTTTCTTATGAATAAAGGTCTTAGTGACATAAGATAAAAAGCATATATAGATAAACACAAATACCCACATTAATATTGTATAAAAAATACCATTTGAATATTTTCCAATTACCGAAGGAATACTACTAGGTAAATATTTACCTATCAAAGCCTGAAGTTCTGGTATTGGAACATTATTTTTAATAAAAGCTAATATTCTTAAAAAAATATCAATTATTGCCACAGCATAAACAAAACTAGAAAATCTTCTAAAGAAAAATAAAACCAATAATAATAAAATTATTAATATAGTTAAATCAATATACATATTAAACACCTCTTATTATAAATATAATATCATAAATTTAACTATTAAAATAGATATTTTTTTCTTTTTCTCTAGCTAAAGTTGTCGATTGTCCATGACCTGGATATATTTTAATATTATCATCATATTTTTTTATCTTTTTAATTGATTTTTTCATTTCAGAAAAATTTCCACCTTCCAAATCACAACGTCCTATATTATTAAAAAAAAGAAAATCACCTGTAAACATTACTTTATTTTTATAAAAATAATAAGTAACAGAATCATTAGTATGACCAGGAGTAAATATAACATTAAAAGAAAAATTTCCTAATTTATAATTTTCTTCATCTAAATTTATTTTTTCATACACTGGTACTTTATATTCATTTAACAATTGTTCTAAAGCTCCAATATGATCATAATGTCTATGAGTAATTAAAACCCCAATAACTTTATTTTTTATATTACTTTTAATATTATTAAAATCACTACCAGGATCTATTATTAAACATTCATTATTTTTTTCTAGAATGTAACAGTTTTCTTCTAAAAATCCTGTTTTTACACATTTTATATTCATATTAATCCTCACTATTTTCTTTTTTAGAATATTTACAACCACAATAATTTTGTCTATATAAATTATAAACATGAGATAATTCAATGCTTCGCTTATAACCATTCTTTTTCTTAAAATCAGAATAAAGATATTTAACATTATAAATTTCACTTAATTTTTTTCCAATTTCATTCAAAACTTTAGAATTCTTATAAGGACTTATAGATAATGTAGTCGTAAAATAATCAAAATGATTACTAGAAGCAAATTTAGCAGTTTCTTCAAGTCTAAGATAATAACACTTATGACAACGTAATCCTCCTTCTTGTTCTTTTTCTAAGCCTAAAATCATATTTTCAAATTTTTCATTGTCATATGGTGCATCAACAAATTTTACTGGATTAACAAAATTACACTCTTCGATAAATCTTTTTTGCTCACTCATTCTTTTTAAATACTCTTCTTTAGAAGATATATTAGGATTATAATAAAAAACCGTTATAAAAAAATATTTAGACAAATATTCAAGCACATATGAAGAACATGGAGCACAGCAACTATGAAGTAACAAAGTAGGTTTTTCATTATTCACTATAATATTATTTATTATTTTGTCTAAAATTATTTGATAATTTTCATTCATTCAATCACCACATTCATTTTAAAACTTTATATATAAAATGTCAAAAAAAAACAATTTAAACAAAATATTTACTAATATTTGTTAAATGCTTTTTTAAAATATTCTGTTTATTTTTTGGTAATGAGACACCCATTTTCTTAGCATAAGGTTTAACTATCTCTAAAAACCTTTTTTCAAACGGTTCAATTAATTCTTTATCAGTAATTTTTGCTGCTTCTATATTTCTTAATGTATCAATTAATCCTTCTTTATTATCAAATTCCCCAGTTGTTGCTATAGAAAAATCTATATCAGCCATTCGACAAAGAGCAACATTAGTAGCTAAAGGATAATGTCTAAATCCCCTATTATTATCATCAACGTCGTTAACATAACTACAAATATCATAAGCAATAGAATTTTCTAATCCCATTTTTTCTAAATTTTCTCTTTCAGTCTCCCACAAACATAAATATGCACCAAAATAAAAATCATCGGATGCATCTAAACTTTCAATATAACCGCACTCTCTTTCTCTTCCAGCAATTCCTAATTCAACTAAATTATACATATTTTTAAATTTTTTATCACTATTTATAGCATCAGATACTCTTCGAGAATATGTACTTTGTAAACGTTCATTTTCTAAAATTCTACTCATTCTTTTTGCATGTAAATGTGTATTAATATTAATATCAATATTATCATTATTGTAAGCTACATCTTTAGGCAAATTACCATTTGAAGAAATACCAGAAGCAATCAAAGCAATTTTTAAATTGTCAGAAATATTTCCATCATCAATACCTATTTTAACACAATTTGTTTTACAAGAAATTATTTCATATAAAAGAATATCTTCTAAATAGCTTTTAAACAATACCAAATGTTCTTTAGTTGGTTTAAATATTTGATTTATTTGGGCAACCGATGAAATAACTGCTTTTTCTATTTCATTTAAATTATTATAATCATACATAAATATTCCTCCAATTTGTAGTTGCTATTTTAACAAACAAAAAGATAGTTGTCAATTTATTATATTACTTATTGCATTAATAATAGCTAATTTTCCATATTCGTATGTAAGAGATCCTTGCTGATAAGCAATATAAGGTTCTCTTATTGGTCCATCACATGATAATTCAATAGAAGAACCTTGAATGAATGTCCCCGCTGCCATTATAACTTGATTTGAATACCCTGGCATATCCCAAGGAATTGGTAGAACATTAGAATCAATTGGAGAAGCTTTTTGAATTCCTTGACAATATTTAATAAGTTTTTCTTTATCGTGAAAAATAATATTTTGTACAATATCACACCTATGTTCATTATATTTTGGTTCTACATCATAACCCAATTTTTCTAATACTTTACTTGTAAGAATTGCAATTTTCATACTATTAGCAACAACACTTGGAGCCAAAAATAATCCCTGTAAAAAACTTTTATTAATACCTAAAGTAGGTCCTACTTCACGTCCTTCACCAGGTAATGTTAACCTTTCAGCAGCGAGTGTTATTAAATCTTTTTTCCCTGCAATATATGCTCCATTAGGAGCAATTCCTCCACCTAAATTCTTAATTAAAGAACCTACAATTATATCAGCACCAACTGTTAAAGGAGTCTTTTCTTCTGTCAATTCACAATAACAGTTATCAATCATTATTATTACTTCTTTATCTATATTTCTTATAAATTTTATAATATTTTCTAATTTATAAACATCGATACTTTTTCTTGTAGAATAACCTTTAGATCTTTGAATTTCAATAACTTTTACTTTATTGTTAATTAAAAAATTTTCTATTTTATCATAATCAAATTCATTATCAATTAAATCAATTTGCTCATATCTAACACCAAAAGATTTTAAAGAACTAGCATTTTCTTTTATTCCAATAACTTCATCTAATGTATCATATGGTTTACCTGTAATACTTAAAAGAATGTCATTAGGTCTTAAAAAGGCAAAAAAAGCTACTGTCAAAGCATGAGACCCAGAAATAAATTGACTTCTAACAATTGCATCTTCCGCATCTAAAACTTCAGCAAAAACTTTTTCTATTACCTCTCTTCCAATATCATTATAACCATATCCAGTAGAAGAACTAAAATGAGCTTCTGAAACATTATTATTTCTAAAAGCATTAAGAACTTTCAAACTATTTTTTTCACATAAAATATTTATCTTATCAAATTGTTTTTGAACTTCTTTTTCACACTCGTTAACTAATTCATACATTTTATTATCCATAATTAATAAGTTCCTCCATCTATCTTTATTACTTCACTATTTATATAAGAACTTTTATCACTAGCCAAAAATAACACTAAATTTGCAATATCATCCATAGTAGCAAATCTATTTAATAAAACATTTTTACTCTCAGAAGAAATAAACTTATAATCTAATGATTCATCTAACTTTAAAATTTTATCTGTCATAATCCATCCCGGTGCAATAGCATTAACATTGATAAATGGTGCATATTGCTTAGCAAAATTATGAGTCATGGAAATAATAGCAATCTTTGAAGCATCATATTCTAAAGTAATAGGATCAAATTTATCAAATGCATTATTAGAAGATATGTTAATTATTTTTCCATATTTATTATTATACATTTCTTCAGCTATTTTCCTACTAATTAAAAACGTACCAACTAAATTAATTTCTAACGTATGCATAAACACTTCTTTAGTTTTATCACTAAATTCAAGATTATATTCTACTGCGGCATTATTGACCAAAACATCTATTTTTTTAAAATGCTTTATTGCTTTATCTACACATTCACAAATCATTTCTTCACTAGCTAAATCACACTTTAAAATTAAAACATCTACTTTATATTTATCATTTATAATATTTTTTAATTTATCAGCATTATTTTTACTATTGTTATAAGTTATTACTAAATTATATCCTTCATTAGCAAAACTCAAAGCTAAATGCTCTCCTAATCCACTTGCACCACCTGTAATAAAAACTACTTTTCTCATTTTAACCACCAAATTTATTATAACAAATTTTAAAATACTTGTTTAATTATTTTTAATATAAAAAAAAGCATATAATACTATGCTCTTGACACATACTTTCCATCAGCAGTAGAAACTAAGATTTTTTCACCTTCATCTATAAACATAGGAACTTTTACTACCATTCCATTTTCAAGTTCAGCATCTTTCATTGCTGTTGAAGTAGTATTACCTTTAACTCCTGGTTCTGATTTAGTAATCGTATATTCTATTTTATCAGGCAAAATCATTCCTAATACTTCACCCTCATAAAAAGATATTATAACCTCTAAATTTTCCTTTAAGAATTTATAATCGTCACCTAACTGTGATTTTTTTAATTCTACTTGATCATAAGTAACCATATTCATAAAATAATAAGTATCGCCTTGCGAATATAAAAATTGCATATTTTGCTTTTCTATACGAGCTGTTTCTAATTTAACATTAGTATTATAAGTTGTTTCAACTGTTGTTCCTGTTCTTAAATTTTTTAATTTAGTTCTAACAAATGCAGAACCCTTACCAGGTTTTACATGTTGAAATTCTACTACTTGATATAAATTATTGTCTATTTTAATTGTTAATCCATTCTTAATATCATTTACATTTATCATACGATTTCACCTACAATCTAATTACTTCTTCTCTTTATGAGTCGTATGCTGTTTACATCTCTTACAATATTTATTTAATTCTAGACGATCAGTTGTATTTTTTACATTCTTAGAAGTAACATAATTTTCTTCTTTGCAATTTTGACATACAAGAATCTTATCTTGTCTATTACCTACTTTAGCCATTTTATCCCTCCTTGGTTCCTATTGGTATTATATCAAAAAAATAATATTTTGCAAATTTTTTTTATTAAAGATATATAAAAAGTTGCAACATGAGTTATTATAACACAATTATCCATATAATTCAAAGAATTTATTAGCAATTAATCTAGTAACTCTAATATTACCATAACTTCTATTATCACTATCAGAACTTACTATATTAGGAAATGTTACTGCCATAGACATTTTAGGATTTTCAAAAGGATAATATCCTACAAAAGAATTAGTAATGGTAGGTGTATCTATTATTCCATCGTCGTTTGTATCGATAAATGATTCTGAAGTGCCTGTTTTACCAGCAGGAGATGGTACACCTTTCATATAATTTTTTCCAAGACCAGTAGTCATAACTTCTCTAAAACCTAATTGTACTCTTTCAATATATTCTTTTTTAGTAGTAACTTTATTAAGAATTATACTATCTTGTTTATACAAAAGTGTTCCTAAATTACTACCATTATTACTTTCATAAACTTCCTTTAATAAATGAGGTTTATATCTTATACCACCATTTGCCATTGTAGAAATATACTCTGATAATTGCATAGTAGTATAAGTATCATATTGTCCAATTACGTAATTTAAAAACAAATCTGGCTCACTACTTTTTCCAACATTACCAATTCCATCAATAGGTAAATCTATTTCTGTCTTTACGCCTAAACCAAACTCATTAAAAGTCTTACGATATTTTTTAAATGCTTCTTCAGTATCTGTAAATTTTCCATTATAAGTATAATCATAACCTGCTACTTTCATTGCTGTTTTAAACTGATATACATTTGATGATTGACTCAATGCCGTTACATCATTTATTCTTCCCAATATCGTCCATGAACATTTTTCTGGTTTAGAATATAACTTAATACATTCATCAACCTGATACTCCCCTATTTCTATAGCATTTTCATTATAACCAACTAACATTGAAGCACCTTTAACTACACTTCCAGGAGTCACAGAATTAGTAATTACACCAGGAGTAACATCATAAATATAATATTCTCCATTCTTTTTAATAACTTGCTTACCTGCCATCGCTAAAATCTCTCCTGTATTTGGATCATTAATCACAACATAAATATGATTAAACAAATCAGTTCCAGGATCTTTCTTTATTTTAATAATTTCTTCTTCTAATATTTTTTCAATTTCTTGTTGCAATTCTATATCAATAGTCAAAACAATATCATTACCTCTTTTTCCTTGACTAATCATAACAATTTCATTATTATCAATAGTATAAGTACCTTTTTCCCCTCTTAATATATCATCATACTGTTTTTCAAGATAACTTACGCCTACTATATCATTTAAAGAATAACCTTTAGATAAATAATAATCTTTTTCTTCCTTAGATATTTTTGATATATTCCCTAAAATAGATCTAAATGTATCTCCATATGGATACACTCTTTCCCAATCATACTTTATATAAAAACCTGGAATCTTTTCTAAATTATCAGAAATATTTGCAAGTTCTAAATCAGTCAAATTTTCCTTTTTTATTATTTTTTCTTCATATGAATAACCATTATTCATTAAATAATATATATATGCAGCTTTTCTTTTAATATCATCATATTTATTTAATTCTTCCTCATTTATTCTACTCAATTTTAAATAATAAATATCTTCATCATCAAGTTTTCTATTTTCATATTTCTGCCATTCTTCTTCACTTATCAATTTTTTAGAAACACTAGCATTTTCTATTAACCAATAATCTTTTAACATTCTTTCAGTAAGCTTTGAATAATCTAAATCAATAATTTCACTAAGAAAATTAGCATATTTAATTTCACTTATAGAATCTACTTTATTAGGTTTTAAATAATAAAGTACAGGTATGCTTATATTATCTACAATAACATTATAATTTCTATCATAATAAGTTTTACAATAGGGATAAATCCATTCTCTAACATGTAAGTCTTTCATATATTCACAAACAGCATTCTTTACTACTTGGATAAGACCCGTCTATATACAACTAATTTTTTGAATCAACTCAATATGACTAGTTGTAAAACACATACGAAAATGATAAGAATTATACATAATATTCCTCATGAAGAAAATAATATATAACATATTTGTTCTAATACCAACTATTTTTTATTACATTTTCAAATTTGCATTTTAGAGAAACAAAGTCCTTACTAACTAAAAATTAATAAATTATTCATTAATGTATACTAAAAATCGATATAAATCTTTTACTTACAATTGGTATTCTTA
>CASEVQ010000017.1 GCA_949291455.1 uncultured bacterium | reverse complement strand
GTGACAATTTATTAAATATTAAAAAGTATTCTATTAAATAAAAATCATAGAATACTTTTTTAAATATTAATTATAATTTTATAGAAATTCATCAGTTATATTATTTTCAATTTCCTTTTCAATATTATCATTTGTATCGGAATTTTCAATATCATCCCATTCATCATCAATTTCATTAATTCCTACTTTTATTTTTGTATCTCCTACAACTTCAGCTGATAATTCTTTTTCTATTGTATAATTAATTTTCCCATCAACAATTTCAGCTTTAATACAATTAGGTTGTTTTATTGATCTAACAATTATTTCTTCATCACCATCATAATCTTCATCAAGCATTTTTACATTGATTGTTTCAGAATAATTAACGGTATCATTAATGACTTCTGTTTTAGTATTATTCAAACTAGAATACCAAATATTTACATCAAAATTACCATTAATTAAAACATTGTTACCATTTTTAGTACCACTAAAGTTATGGTTAATTACCCAGCAACCTAAAATTGTAGTAGGAATTATAGAAGGAGATATAGAATGTTCTGAAATAAATGTTTTTTTGCCCTTTCCTATTACTGCTTTAGTTACAATTTCTTTATAGCTAGCCATAATTGATTCCTCCTTACTTTAATTTATGCAAAATGAAAGTAAAAGTTAAAAATTTTAAAATAAAAATATGCATTTTTTATTCACGCATATTTTTACTTATTAATTCTATTGATTCTGAAACTTGTTTAACACGTTCAATTAATCTTTTAGCTTTTATTTTATCTTCATTTAAAGTAAAATGTTTTTCTAATTGCAATAAATCATAATTTGAAGTAAAAAATACTGGAAGTCCTTGATCCATACGATACTGTAAAATTGGTTCTAATATTTCATCTCTAGCCCATCCAGTTAAATATTCAGCACCAATGTCATCTAATAATAGTAATGGAATATTTTTAATTAAATCAAACTTTTCTGCATAATTACCAACTTCAAATGATTCTTTTATTGTTCTAACTAGTTCAGGAACATGTAAAATTATACTTTTAATATTTTTTTTTGCTAATTCATTAAACAAAGCAGCAATTAAATAAGATTTCCCAACACCAAAACTTCCATACAAATAAATTCCTTTGACTTTTTTACCTTCAAGATAAGAATCTGAAAATTTTTTCATTTTTTTTATTATCTCTACTCGACTTTTGTCATCAGTATAAATGTTTGAAATACAAGCATCTTTTAATCTTGATGGCATATCGAATAAAGAAATATTTTCTTTATACTTTTCATTTTGTTTATAATGACAATTTACATAAGAAAAGTTCAATCCATTATCATTAACACTAGGAATTAAAAAAGAACCAGAAATATTATTTTTACATTCAGATATTCCTTGGCAATTTTTACAATTATTAATTTCAATAGCAGAATCTTTTAATATAGAAGTGTATTTGCATAAAATTTTTTCATCAACATTAAGTTTTTTGATTAATTCACAAAAAGTTTTATCTTTTTTAGCTTTTTGAAATTTGATTTTTAAATCTAAATTATTAGATTTTGAATTAAAGAAAATTTTTTCCATAAATATCACCAACAACATTATAACAAAAAAAAAGAGAATTAACTAACAATATTACTTAATAATTCTATAAAATCTACTTGTCCAAATAATATAATAATTGTAGCAAATAAAATGAAAGGGCCAAAAGGTATTATTCTGTTTTTCTTTCGGACATAAACATAAATTGACATTGGTAAAGCTAAAAAGCTAGATAAAAAAATAGCAAATAATCCATTTGACAGTGATAATACTGTTCCTACAAAAAACATTAATTTAATATCTCCGCCACCTAAGCTTTCTTTATTAAATATTTTATTTCCTAAAAGCATTATTAAAAACATAATAGCAAAAAGAAACATACCATTTAATATCGAATGAATTCCCACTTTATAATCAAATAAAATAAATTTCAAAATAATAATTATAAATGAAAAAAAGAAAGTAGTCTCATCTGGGATAATTAAATAATTAACATCACTGACAATAACAATTACAAAGAAAGATGATACTAAAATTGCAATTAAGAATTCTGGCGTGAGATTAAAAAATAAATATGATATGACAAATAAGGTTCCAGTTAGCAACTCTATGCATGGATAAAATAACGATATTTGACATTTACACATGCGACATTTCCCTTTTTGAATAAAAAAAGAGAAAAGAGGAATTAACTCATACCATCTTAATTTATGATTACATTTAGGACAAAAAGAACCAGGATGTACTATAGACAATCCTTTAGGTAATCTATATCCTACTACGTTGAAAAAAGAACCAAATAATGTTCCAAAAATAAAAATTACAATAATTAAATAAAGCTCCATAATATCACCTACTATAATTGTCCATATAAGTCAAACATTGGTAAAATAATAGACATTATTATAAATCCAACAGCAACAGCCAAAAAGCAAATAATAATTGGTTCTATTAAACTTTTAATGGTTGTAACTGCATTAGTATGCAATGCCTGATAATGATCAGCAACTTTTTCCATCATCAAAGCAAGTTGTCCTGTTGATTCACCAGTAACTAGCATTTCATAAGCAACAACGGGAAATGCCCATTCTCCTTTAAATGAATCGCTTATTTTTCCTCCTTTACTCAAAGTTATAAGTGTTCTATTTATAATTTCTTTATAAATTTCATTATTGGATAATTTAGAAAGAATTTCCATACTATCTGTTATAAAAACGCTATGATTTAATAACGAAGAAAAAGTTCTAGTAAGCGTTGCAACTTCATTATATATAATAACTTTTCCAATAACTGGTAAATGCATATAAAAAGTTTGCATCGTCTTTCTGAATTCCTTAATATGCTTAAACATTAATATATATACTATTATTAATCCTATTAAAACTAATAATAATACCCACCAATATGCACCTAAGAAGTCACTAGCATTTATAATAAATACGGTTATTGCTGGAAGTTCTGCATTATTAGAAGCAAACATTCCAACAAATTGTGGTACAACATACACAATTATAAAGACTACAGCAATTATTGCTACTGATAAAATAACAGCTGGATATACTAGTGCTGAAATCATTTGCTTACGCGCTTTTTCGACTTCAGTATAATAAGCAGCCATTTCGTCCAAAGTACCTGCTAAATCACCAGTCATTTCAGAAGTTTTAACCATATTGATAAGCAATGTAGGAAAAGCTTTATTTTGTTTTTCCAAAGCCATAGAGAATTTTTCACCAACAACTAATTCATAAACAACCTTATTTAAAATTTTCTTATGCATAGCATTAGTAGTTTGTTTTGCTAAAATACGAACAGAATTAATTAATGGAATACCAGCTTTAATATATGTAGAAAGTTGAGTAAGCATAAAAGATAAATCTCCATTACTTATTTTTGCTCCAAAATTAATATCAATGTCGTATTTACTTCTTTCTTTTATTTCTATTACTTCATATCCTTCATTTGTTAAAAAAACTTTAACATCATTAACTGTTGGTGCCTCAAAAGTATTAGAAATAATTCTTCCACTGGAATCTTTGACTTTATAACGATATGAAATCATTTTTTGGTTTTTAATTTTCTCTAATCTTGCTTGATCATCAATTTCCGATTGATTTCTATATTCATTACTTTCTTGTTGAACTTTATTTAATTCTTCTAAAAGCTCATCACCAGATTTTTTTTGGATTTGGAAAGCAGTAGAATCTTTTTTTATTATTCCTACAAGGAATGACAAACCATGTGCAAATTTGGTAAACAAATTAGGTATCAAATTTAATATTTCTTTTCCAATATTTTTTTTATTTGATTCAGTATTAGCATTCATAGCTACACCCCACATATTCTTATATTATAAAAATAGTATAACATAACATATTATTTATTTAAACTTTTTTTTAAAAAAACATATAATATTGTAAAGGAATGATGCAATTTGTATAATAATTTTTATCCATATTATAATTATGGTTTCAATAATTCTAATATCTTTAACAAATTATCTTCATTAACAAGTAAAGCAAAAGTAAACTGGTCAAATATTCTAAATAATACACAAAAAACATTAAGTGTCATAAATCAAGCTATCCCAATAATTTATCAAATTAAGCCTATATATACCAATGCTAAAACGATATTTAAAGTTATAAATGCAGTAAAAGAACCTGAAATAAATATCAAAAAAAACACTGTACAGCAAAAAGAAAGAAAAAATACTAATACAATAAATCAGAATGATAGTTTAACTTTTTTTCTTTAATAATATAAAATACCAACAAAATAGTTGGTATTTTAATCTGAATTTAAAAAGTCTTCTATTGTTAATAATCTATCATCAATTTCTTTAAGCAAAACTTTATTACTTTCTACATTTTTTTCTTTACTTTCAATTTTGCAATCGAAATCTAATGATTTTCTTTCTGTTAAGTCCACTAATTTAAAAGCATCTTTAAGTTTTTCTTTACTTATAATACTACCTGTTGAATATCTATCTACTATTGGAAGTTCAGTATTTTTTATATAGTTAATAGTTGTTGATTTTAAACCTATCATTTTTTTAGAATCAATTATAAAACTTTTTAATACTTTATATGGATTACTCTTTACTTCACGTAGTATCATTAGTCCTCTTTTAGCTCTAGAAGATTTATCAAACTCAGAAAGTCTAACACGCTTACCAGTTCCTTTTTCTGTAATAATACTAATATATTCTGTATCATCTAAATTAAAATTAGAAATAGTGGCTACAGTATCATCTTTTAGATTAATAGCTTTAACACCGCTTGCTTTAATACCGACAGTAGGTATCTCATTTTCTGAGAACCACAATCCATATCCATTAGATGTAGATATAAAGATTTCACTTTTGTTTGATACAAAAGCATCTATTACTTTATCATTGTCTTTTAGTTTCATACAACAAATAGGTTTTGAATATCTAGAACTTTTAAATTCTTCTAAATTAGTCTTTTTAATCATTCCATTTCTAGTACCTATAACGATAGTCATCTTAGTATCAAAATTTATTATTGGTATTGCATTAATAATTTCTTCTTCCTGTTCTAACTTAACAATATTGCTTACATGTTTTCCTAAGTCTTTCCATACAGCAGATGGAATTAGATGAACTGGAATATATAAATAATTTCCAAGATTTGTAAATAGTAATAAAACATCGAGAGTATTCAATTCATACACTCCCAACAAATAATCCCCTTCTTTTACTGCTGCATCATCATTACTTGCTTGATAACTTCTAACTGAGGTCCTTTTTATGTATCCATCTTTTGTAACAGTAACAATAACGTCTTCCTTTGGAATCATTTCTTTTGTATCAATTTTGATTTCAGTAATTTCTTCTTTAATGTCCGTTTTTCTAGAAAGTGCATATTCCCTTTTTATTTTTCGGAGTTCGTCTTTCATTACATTTTTTAATACTTCTTCATTATCAAGAATAGCTTGTAATCCATTAACCATAATATTAAGATTTTTCATTTCATCTTCTAATAAAGTAACGTCGGTATTAGTTAATCTATATAATTGTAGCATTACAATAGCTTCTGCTTGAAGTTCTGAAAAGTCAAATAATTTAACTAAATTATCTTTGGCTTCAGTTTTATTCTTACTAGCTCTTATTGCTTTAATAACTTCATCTAAAATAGATAGGCATCTAATTAAACCTTCTACAATATGAAGTCTTGCCTTAGCATGCTCTAAATCAAATTTAGTTCTTCTAGTAATAAATTCTTTTTGATGAACAATATATGCATCTAGGATTTCACGTAATCCAAGTTGTTTAGGGGCTCTATTAACAATAGCAATCATATTAAAGTTATAAGAAATTTGTAATTCAGTGTTTTTTAATAAATAATTTAATATAACTTCTTTATTGCTATCTTTTTTAATATCAATTGCAATTCGTAGCCCATCCCTATCTGATTCATCGCGAACTTCTAAAATTCCGTCTATCTTTTTATCAATTCTTATTTCGTCTATTTTTCTTACTAATTGTGATTTATTAACTTCATAAGGTATTTCTGTAATGATTAAAGATAACTTTCCTTTAGTTTCTTCAAAAAAAGTTCTAGCCCTAACAATTACTTTTCCACGACCATTTTCATATGCTTTTTTTATACCATCTATTCCTTCTACAATACCTCCAGTTGGAAAGTCTGGCCCTTTAACAATTCCCATAAGAGATTCTAAAGTACAATTAGGATTATCAATTCTTTTTATAGTGGCATCAATTATTTCTCCTAAATTATGAGGAGGTATATTTGTTGCGTAACCAGCACTAATACCAGTAGAACCATTTACTAATAAGTTAGGAAATCTCGCCGGTAAAACAGTTGGTTCCATTATTGTATCGTCAAAATTAGGTGCAAATTCAACCGTATCTCTATCAATGTCTCTTATTAGTTCATTACTTATTTTTGACAATCTTGCTTCTGTATAACGATAGGCTGCTGGAGAATCTCCGTCAATTGATCCATTATTACCATGCATATCAATATAAGGTAATCTAAGTTTCCAATCTTGGCTCATTCTTACCATGGCATCGTAAATACTCGTATCGCCATGTGGATGATAATTACCTATAACATCTCCAACTGTTTTAGCACTTTTTCTATAAGGTTTATCATAAGTATTTTTTTCTTTATACATTGAAAATATAATTCTTCTTTGTACAGGTTTTAACCCGTCTCTAACATCAGGAATTGCTCTATCTTGAATAATGTATTTAGAATAGCTACCAAATCTTTGACCCATAATTTCTTCTAACGAATATTCGTAAATTCTTTCAAGAGCATCTTTCATAAAATCACCTACTCATTACAATTACCATTTTTTAATAAATAATCATAAGTATTTACATATACTTTATCAATATTATCTTTAGAATCATTCAATATAGTATTTATTAATTTTTTGGTATATAAAATATTTAAATTATTTTGATATATATCTTTAGCTAAGTACTCATTATTTGGATTTTCTATACTATATTTATCAAAAGACATTTTAATGTCTTTGGGATTTACAAGTCTTATTAATTTACTATATATAAAGCTTGACTTTTCATCATCATGAGAAAAAAAGATATTTTCTAAATCATTTATATTAATTCTTCCCTCTTCAAAAAGATAATATAAAGTCATGCCAAACTTACTAAATTCATCTAATCTATTTTCTAATTTTTTACTTGTAACTTTATCTGCAATTAAGGCCATACTACACCACTTTCTACTAAATCTTATAATTATCTTCTAAAGAAAATTCGACATTTTCTTCAATCCATTCTTTTCTTGGCTCAACATTATCCCCCATTAATACACTAACTCTTTTTTCTGCTAAAAGTGCATCATCAATTTTTACTCTTATTAATTTTCTAGTATCAGGATTCATTGTTGTATCTGCCAGTTGATCAGCATTCATCTCTCCTAATCCTTTATATCTTTGTACTTCACATTTTTTATTTTTAGTTTTTTCTTTCATTTCCTCAATATTATAAGCATATTCTATATTTTTACCACAAGTTATTTTAAATAGTGGTGGAAGTGCAATATAAAGTTTTCCTGCTTCAATCAAAGGTTTCATATAGCGATAAAAAAAAGTTAAAAGTAAACACTGAATGTGTCCACCATCTTCATCGGCATCACTCATTATAATAACTTTATCATATTCACAATCTTCTATTTCAAAATTTGGCCCATATCCAGCACCAATTGTATATATCATAGTATTAATTTCTTCATTTTTAAAAATATCATCTATACTTGCCTTCTCTGTATTAATAACCTTTCCACGAAGAGGTAAAATTGCTTGAAATTTTCTATCTCGCCCTTGTTTTGCTGAACCACCTGCAGAATCACCTTCCACTAAAAATAACTCATTTTTATTTTTATTTTTAGTTTGTGCAGGAGTTAGTTTTCCAGATAATGCACGTTCTTTTTTGTTGTTTGTTTTTCCCTTACGTGCTTCTTCTCTAGCTTTTCTTGCTGCTTCACGAGCAATTTTACTTTTTAAAGTTTTATCCAAAATATCAGTTGCAACTTTTTTATTTTCTTCAAGAAAAAATTGCAATTTTTCACTGACAATTGTTTCTACAATAGTACGAGCAATTGGTGTTCCTAATTTTCCTTTAGTCTGTCCTTCAAATTGTAATAATGCTTCTGGAATTTTCAAACTGATTATAGCGGTAAGTCCTTCTCTTACATCGCTACCTTCTAAAGGTTTATCTTTAGATTTTATATAACCGTTATTTTTGGCATAATCATTAAAAATTCGTGTTAATGCAGTTTTAAATCCAACTTCATGACTTCCTCCATCTGGTGTTTTTACATTATTTACAAAAGATATAATGTTTTCTTGATAAGTATCAGTATATTGCATTGCTATATCAACTTCTATACCATCTTTTGTACCTTCAAAAGAAATAACTTTATGCAAAGTGTTTTTATCATCATTAAGATATTCAACAAATTCTTTCAAACCATTTTCATAATGATATTTATTGCTTCTATCAGTATTTTCATCAAAAACTTCAATAGTTAATCCTTTTAATAAAAAAGCTGATTCTTGCATTCTTTCACATATAGTCGAAAAAGAAAAAGTAACAATTGGGAAAATTTCTGAATCTGGTAAGAATCTAACTGTCGTACCAGTTTTATTAGTTGTGCCTATTTCTTTAAGTGGAACTACAACTTTACCTCCATTTTCAAATTTAATATAATACTCTTTCTTATCTTTCTTTATAATTACTTCCATCCATTTACTAAGAGCATTTACAACACTTGCACCAACTCCATGAAGTCCACCTGAGACTTTATAGCCTGCTTCTTCAAATTTACCACCAGCATGCAAGATAGTATAAATAACTTCTGGGGTTGCTCTTCCAGATTCATGGATTCCTACTGGTACTCCTCTTCCATGGTCTTCTACACTAATACTACCATCCTTATGCATAGTAACTTTTATTAAGTCTCCAAAACCGTTTATTGCTTCATCAATGGCATTATCGACTATTTCCCAAATCAAGTGATGTAGTCCCTTTTTATCTGTAGATCCAATATACATTCCAGGTCTTTTTCTAACTGCTTCCAACCCTTCTAAAATTTTAATTGAACTTTCATCATACTTTAATGCCATTTTATCATCTCCTATCTAATTATAACAAATTTTAATTTTTTTTAAATATTTTTTACATAAGTTAACTTTAAAAGCAGATAAAAAATAAGCTATTTCTAACTTATTGTCTATATAAAACTATAACATATTTTTTCTATTAAAAACAAGAATTATTTCTTTTTTAAAAATCCATTATTTTTTTTCTCTTTTGAATTTAAATAACTATTATAAATTAAATATAAAGACCTAAATTCACGATATGACGAAAATGCTTCTGGTAGTTTTCCAAAAATTTTTGAATTAGATAAATTAATATTATTCATTTCTCTAATTAAATTGCAATTATAACTATTTATAGATGGATTATTGTGCACATATCTCAAAACATAATCTCTAAAACTGGAATCCCTACTTGTTAATTCTTCATACATTCTATTAAATACCTCTTTTGTAGTCAAATTATCATAATTAACTGAATTTCCATTTACATTAATAGCAATTTCATGTAATGTTTCATCATTCCAAATAGCCGGTAACCTATTAACTTTTCCAGTTGATCTACTAATATGCTGTACATAAATATTTTTTCTAAATTGTTCTTTATCACAACAAATATCTTTATTTAAATAAGAACAAATTTCATACGGTCCTGAAAAAAAAGTTGTAAAACTATCAATTTTTGTCAAAGTAGTATAAAAAGAATTATCATTTTCTTCAAAAGGAACAAAATCTTTATAGTCAAAATCAAAAAATTCTTTACTACTGTCAAAATAATCTTCCATAATCAATGAATAATTCCCATTAAATTTTTTCATAAAAAATCCCCCTAAAACGATAATGGATTAAAATCAATATCTATTTTTATTTTATCATTTGTTTTATAATAATCCAATATTTTTTCTAGAAAAACATATAAATTATCTTCTTTTTTATATTTTATTAATATACCAAACCTATAAGTATTATTAATTTTAAAAGTGCTACCAATAGATGGTCCTAATATTATAGAACTTTTTAAATTGTTTTTCAACTTTACTGTTATACTATTACTTTCTTTTTTAGCTAATTCGTAATCTTTACTTATTACTTTTACGGAAACTAAATAGCAATATGGTGGGTAATTAAGTTCTTTTCTAATTTTCATTTCTTTGTTAAAAAATTCAATATAATTATGAGTTTTAGCTAGATTTATTGCATAATGGTCTTTATTGAAAGTTTGAATAATTACTTTTCCACTTTTTTCTCCTCTACCGCTTCTACCAGCAACCTGTGATAATAATTGAAATGTATGTTCACTACTTCGAAAATTAGGAATCATAAGTGAAGTATCTGCATTAATAACACCAACTAAAGTTACATTGGGAAAATCTAACCCCTTTGCAATCATTTGTGTTCCTAATAATATATCATACTTTTTATTTTGAAAATCTTCGATTATCTTTTCATGCGCACCTTTAGTATTAGTAGTATCAAAATCCATTCTAATTACATTAGCGTCAAATAACTTATGAATTTCTTCTTCTATTTTTTCAGTACCAACACCTAGATTTTTAATAGACTGTTCATGACAATTTGGGCATATAATTTTTCTTTTAGTTGCATAGCCACAATAATGGCATCTTTCCATATCACTTGATTTATGATAGGTAAGTGTTATATCACAATTTGGACATTTACTTACATAACCACAATTAGAACAAGTTATAAAAGATGCATAACCTCTTCTATTTAGAAAAAGTATGATTTGTTCTTTATTATTAAGAGTTTCTTTTATATTTTCTATAAGAATCGATGAAAAATAATTATTTTTTTTTGCTTCTTTATTCATATCGACAATTAATACATTGGGTAAATCTTTGTCATTAGCACGTCTTTTTAATTGTACAAGTTGATATCTATTAGCAATTGTTCTAGAAAAGCTTTCTAAAGATGGAGTAGCACTTCCTAAAATAACTTTTGCATTATGGTATTTTGCTCTTTCAATAGCTATATCAATTGCATTGTACTTAGGATTATTCTCTTGCTTATATGTATTACTATGTTCTTCGTCAACTATAATAACACCAATATTTTTTAATGGTGCAAAAATTGCACTTCTAGCTCCTATTACAATACTCACTTCTCCTTTTGCAATTTTTCTATATTCATCATATTTTTCTCCTTCATTTAACCTAGAATGCAAAATAGCAATGTTATTTCCAAATCTAGATACAAATCTATTAGTTATTTGTGGGGTAAGAGAAATTTCTGGGACTAAAACTATTGCTGTTTTTCCAATATTTAAAATTTTATCAATTACTTCCATATATACTTCTGTTTTGCCACTTCCAGTTACACCATAAAGTAGACAAACATTTGTTGATGTCATTATCTTGTTAACCGCCTGCTGTTGTTCAGTGTTCAAACAAACTTTTTTATACTTTTTATTTTTGGAAATATTTAAACGATATTTTTCTATTAAAACTTCTTTAACAATATTTTTATTAATTAATGTGTTGAGACTAGAATTTGAGATACTCTTTAATATCTTCTTACTATTAACTCCATTTATTATTGAGTTAATTATTTTCTTTTGACTTTCATTAAATTTGTAATTATCAAGATATTTTACATCAAAATTTAATTCAATATATTTATCATAAGCTTTCTTTATTAATGTCTTTTTTTGAGCTTTAAGGGCTTTAGGTAACATAGTCTGATAAGCACTTATTAAAGTAGATAAGGTCTTATCTTTTATATACTTACCAAGATCTAATAGTTCTTCATTTAAAATAACATCAGTATCTATTATATTAATTATTTCTTTTAAGTCATCATTAGAATTTTGCGAAAATATATTTAAAACAAAACCTTCTAAAATTTGTCTACCAAAAGGAACAATAACTCTTATTCCAACTTTTACTTTTGTTTCAAAATTTTTAGGAATTAAATAATTATAGCATTTATCTATATTTCTATTTGATAATTCTACTAATACACTTGCTACCACTGAAATCACCTAATAATATGATAACATTTAAAATTAATTTTTACCAAATAAAAAAAATTCACTTTTTAAATATTGTTTAGAATGTTCAAAAAAAAGCTAATGCTTATGCATAGCTTTACAAAATATTATCAGTTATTATGGCTCATCTATTATCTTTTTTAATGATAATATTATAATTTTTCTTCTATAATATTATATATATTGTAATTAGCATCAATATAATTAGAAGAAACTACATTTTCTAAATACGATATGTACTGATTATTCTTATCTATTACTTTATTAAAATCTTCATATATTTTGTATAAGTCACTATCGACAGTATCCATAGTTTTTGAAATCCAAATATCATGTAACCTTTTAGATTTGTTTTTTATATTATTTAATAAAATTTTCATATTTTCATTTTCTTTTTTTAGTTCATCAATCTTGCTTTTTAAAAGATTAGTGTCTATTTTTATATTATTTTTCATTATTATTTCTCCAATTTAAATTATTGAGTATTTCTTTATCAACACGATTATGCTTAATAGCAATTTCCTTAAACAAATTTGCTTCATCTATAATAGATTTTTCAATGTCTTTGATACTTGTAAGAAATAAATTATAGTTTTCAAAAAAAGCATCATAATCATTACCATCCCAGGAAGATTTAATATCTTCATTTATTTTTTTTATATTGGTAATAATTTTTTCCAATTCGTTTGCTTGCGTATTAAAATACATACCCATACTATATAATTCGCGACAGTTTATTTTAAAAATGTTTCCCATAATAATTAAACCTTTCTATTTCAAAATTGTAAATAACATACTTTGAAAATTTTCTAAACGTGTTTCACTTAACAGTTCGACAAACTGCTTAGAAGTTGTGACTTGCGATAAATAATTTTTTATATCGCCATTAATAAGTTCTTCACAACTAACATTATGAATTGAAGACAACGAAGCTAAAATACTACGAATAGAAAACACTAGATTAGAATCCATTTCAGAAATTGAGTTTCCATCATATATATCAAATATTTTTTGCCTAAATACATTTATATCTTCGTTAATAATAGATTCAATGTAAGTTAATGCTTCTTTATAATAATGAATTCCACTATAAAGGAATTTATTATTGTTAATATCTGTTATTAATAAATTATAATCTATATTATTGGCTTTTGAAATTTCTTCTAAATATGCTTTGATAAATGTAATTTCCTCACTACTAGCAGTATATATATTATTGTTTGTATATAATTTCTTTAAAAATTGTTTAAAGATTGAAGAATCCATATTTGCTATAATGTTTTTTAAATCTGATGATATATTAACTGAGTTGAGCAAAATTTTTTTTAAATTAGATATTTGAACATCATTATTGAAAATGTTATCGATACTAGTATTAGTTGATATTAAAAAGTCTGATGTAATAACTGAAATATTTGCATAATCATTTACATCAATATTATCAATTACTGAAGTAAAATTGTTATTATCATTACTTGGTAAACTAGAACTACTAGTGGAATTTCTATTAGAATTAGAGTATGAATTATCAATAACAATCTGATTATCTTTATTGTCGTTAATTGTATCACTAATATTATTAACTGTAATTGTAAGCGAATTGATAGCTGTCGATAAACAAACAATATAATTTTCTAAAATGCCATTTTCTGAAAACGTCTTAAAAGCTGAATTTACTCTATTCGAATTTAGATTAAGTTCATTAACTCTAGATTTCCAAGTTGAACATAAAGTTGTTATAGATGCCGAATCAAGAAAAATTTCTTTATCAGATAACGTATTTAATATTGATGAATCATTATTATCATATTCAACTACACTCATAAAAACCTCCATTTATAATATAATACGTTAAAAAAAATATGTCAATAAATCAATAATTATATTATTTTAAAAGAAAATAAATAAAATATAATAAAAGTTCCAAAAAGAAGTCTATATATCATAAAGATTTTAAAATCGTAACGTTTTAAAAAGCTTAATAAAGTTTTTATACATATTATTCCGGTTATAAATGAAATAAATATTCCTAATAAAAACACATCTATATTATTAATTATTATTGTTAAATCACATTTTAATAGTTGTAATATGACTGCACCTAATACTACTGGCGCTGATAAGTAAAATGAAAATTTGGCTGCATTTTCTCGCTCAAACCCTAAAAGTCTTCCTGCTATAATAGTAGTTCCGCTTCTTGAAAATCCTGGAATTAACGCAAAAACTTGACTGCAACCAATTATAATTGCATCTTTAATATTTAATTTATTTAATTCTTTATGATTTGGCATTTTTTTGTCAACTAAATATAATACTATACCGACAAAAATTAAGGCTAATGAAATTACCATATACTTTGTACGTAAAACATCTTCGACAACATCTTCAAATAAAACACCAACTATAGCAGCTGGGATTGTTGCAATAATTATATACCATAACATTCTACCTTCTTTATCTTTTATTCCTTTAGATAAACCTTTAATTGCCATATTCCAAAAATCTTTAAAAAAGAAAACTAATATTGCCAATGCAGTTCCAAAATGTAGAGCAATATCAAAAGAAAGAGAAAGTTCACTATCAATAATATTTTTTCCTAATGAAAAAAGATCTCTAAAAATTATTAAATGAGCTGAAGAAGATATTGGAAGAAATTCTGAAATTCCTTGTATTATGCCTAATATTATGATTGATATCATAAAACACCTCTTTATTAATACTATGTTAATTATAACATTAAATTAATAAAAAGCAAAAATAAAAAAGATATAAATATTTTTATACCTTTTTATCACGACTTTTTTTATTATTATTTTGTACTATAAGTTGATTATAAATATCCTTATAATTGTTTACTAGCACAAATTCAATTTTTTCTTTAATATTATCATCTATTTCTTTTAAATCTTTTTCATTTTCTCTTGGAATAAAAATTTTGGTAATTCGTGCACGATATGCACCAATAACTTTTTCTTTTAGTCCTCCAATTGGTAATACTTTTCCAGTCAAAGTGATTTCTCCGGTCATACTTATTTTAGATGAAATTGGTTTATTAGAAAATAAACTTATTAGTGCTGTAGTTAAAGCTACTCCTGCAGATGGGCCTTCCTTTTGTATTGCACCTTCTGGAACATGGATATGAATTGATTTTTCTTCCAAAATATTTAAATCGATATCAAACTGCTCAGCATTAGATTTGATATAATCTAATGCTATTTTTGCAGACTCCTGCATAACCTCGCCTAATGAACCTGTTAAAATAAGTTCTTCTTTTCCTTTAAATAAAGTTGTTTCTATTGGTAAAATATCGCCACCATACATTGTATAAGCAAGGCCGTTAACAATACCTATTTGCATATTGTCATTATTATCATTATACAAATATTTTTTTACTCCTAAATATTTTTCTAGGCTATCAGAATTAATTACGTATTTTTCTTTGCTTTTATCTACTACTATTTTTTTTACAATTTTTCGCATTATTGTAGCTATTAATCTATCTAATTCTCTTACACCAGATTCTTTAGTATAATTACGAATTAATGATAAAATCGCATCGTCTTCAAAAGTTACCTGTCCTAATTTTAATCCATGTTCTTTAGACTGATCAACAATCAAATGCTTTTTTGCTATATCTAATTTTTCAAATTCTGTGTATGAGGAAAGTTCTATTATTTCTAGTCTATCACGAAGTTCTTCTGGTATTTGCGATAAATAATTTGCAGTAGCGATAAACATTACACTGCTGAGATCAAATTCTTCCTCTATATAATGATCAACAAAATATTTATTTTGTTCTTTGTCTAAAACTTCAAGAAGACTTGAAGCGGGATCTCCTTTAATATCTTTAGTCATTTTATCAATTTCATCTATTATGAACACGGGATTTTTAGTTCCGGCTTTTTTCATACCTTGAATTATAAGTCCCGGAGCTGCTCCTATATATGCCCGGCGATGTCCAATTATTTCTGTTTCATCGTTTATTCCACCGACAGAAATCTTGGTAAATTTTCGATTCAAACTTTTGGCAATATTTTTTGCAAATGTTGTTTTTCCAATACCAGGTGGACCAACCAAACAAATTATTGGACTTCGTAAATTATTGGTATTCTGTTTAACAGCTAAATATTCTATTACCCTATCTTTGACATTATCTAATCCATAATGAGTGCTATCTAATATTTCACGAACTTTATTTAAATCTTTTCTATCATCGGTATATTTAGACCATGGTAAATTAATAAGCCAATCAATATAGTTTCTAATCATTCCAGTCTCTGGTGAAGAAAAATTTGACATAGAATATTTATTGAGTTCCACTAATAATTTTTCTCTTACTTTTTTAGGACATTCCAAATTATTAATTTTATTTTTCAAATTATCTATTTCATTTTGTTCTTCTTCACCTAATTCTTCTTTTATAGCTTTAATTTTTTCACGTAAAACAAATTCTTTTTGAGTCTGCTCTAATCTAGTGGTAACAGATGCTTCTATTTTTTGCTCTAAACGCATTATTTCTATATCACGATTTATATCATCTAAAATCATTTTTACTCTAGATGTTGATGAAAATTCTTTTAAATATTCTTGTTTTCTTTCAAAATTAATTGGTAAATAAAGTACTACAATATCAGTTAGTCTTTCAATACTATTAATACCTGCTGTTTGTGCTAAAATGGTATTAGATATATAAGGTATTTCTTTTACATAAACGTCAATATGCTTATTTAATGCCCTTATATAAGCTATTTCTTCTTTTTCGCTCATTTCTTCAAGCGGTGCATTGCTATATAATGCTTCATAGATACCATCATCTTTTGAATATGCATAAATTTTTATTCTATTTTCACCTAATAAAATTATTCGTGTTTTACCATTAGGCATATCAAGTTTCAATTTTATTTTACCTACAATTCCATAACTAGGTAATTCATCTATTTCTGGGCTAGTTTCCAAAGTATCTTTAGGATTAACAATTATAATTCTATTTTCATAGCAAGATTCAGCTAAAGAAAGAAGCTTTTTATCTATATCATTATCAAATTCTAGTCTAATTTCATTGTAAGGAAATAATACCATATTTTTAAGTAAAAGTACTGGTAAATTACTTTTCATAATGGTTATCCCTCCTTAAAGTCATGCTTTCTATTATAACTTTTGTCTAAAAAAAAAGCAACAGGAAATGACTTAATCAATCTATAAAAAAATTAAAAAATCATTAATATTATTAAAACAATACTAATGATTAAAACATAATTTTAATTTTATTACTAATAT
>CASEVQ010000016.1 GCA_949291455.1 uncultured bacterium | reverse complement strand
TTTTTTAATAATAAATAATAAATTAATATTTGTTAATAATAAAATTGGAGGTATTTATGAATAAAAATAAAGAAAAAAATGTTTCCACAATAAAGTGTGATGTAACAACTTGTGTTAATAATGATAATGATTATAATTTATGTAAATTAAAAGAAGTAAAAATTAGCTGTTGTTGTTGTGGTGATGAAGTTAGTAATAAAGATGATACTATATGCAATAGTTATAAAAATATTGATAATAAAAAATAATAGGTTTATTTTAAATAGACCTATTTTAATTTGTTTAAAAAACTTGTTCCTATTTCCGTTTTTTCAACATTAAAGTTTTCAGAAATTGTAGCAGCAACATCGGCCATACTATTTAGCATATCCATTTTTTTTGGCTCTTTAAACCTTCTACTAAATACTATTACTGGGACATTTTCACGGGTGTGAGCATTTCCAGAAAAAGTAGGATCATTACCATGATCGGCAGTTATAATTAATAAATCATCATTTTCTAATTTATTTAATATCATTGGAACTTCGACATCAAATTCTTCTATCGCTTTTGCATATCCTTCAGTATCTCTATTGTGACCATATAATGCATCAAAATCACTAAGATTTGCTACACAAAGTCCAGTAAACTTTTTGTTCATAATATCAGTTAGCTTATTTAAAGTATCCATATTATTAAAGGATGATTTTACAATTTTAGTTATTCCTTGACCATCAAAGATGTCACTTATTTTTCCTATTGAAATAACACTGTATTCGTTATCTTTTAAATAATCCATTACACTTTTTTGTGGAGGTTTTATAGCATAATCACGCCTATCAGCAGTAAATTTAAATTTTCCTGGTTTACCATTAAAAGGTCTTGCAATTACTCTAGCAATTCTCCATTCATCGGATAATGTTATTTTTCTTATTTTTTCACAATAACTATATAATTTAGGAATGGGTATTATATCTTCATGAGCAGCAACTTGTAGTGTTGAATCAGATGATGTATAAATTATAAGGCTACCATATGATAAATGTCTCTCTCCTAATTCATTTATAATTGTATCACCATTGACAACTTTATTACCAATGACTCTCTTTCCTGTTACTTTCTCTATTTGTTCTAACAATTCTCTTGGAAAAGCTTTTTCTGTAAAAGTTTTAAAAGGTGTTGTGCTTCTTATTCCTAATAACTCATAATGTGAAGTTAAACTATCTTTTCCAACGTTAGTTGGTCTTGCAATTGTATAATATGCATCTACATCATTATTATCGTTCATATTTATAGTATCAATAAATCCTAATTTTTTTAAATTTGGAATAAAAATGTCATAATTATCTATAATATGTTTTAACGTATTTGCACCGTTATCACCATAATTATTAGCATCTATGGCTTCCCCTACTCCTAATGAATCAAGTATTAATAAAAAAATTCTTTTAAATTTCATGTTTCCATCTCCTATTTTTTACTTCTCGGATGATATTCAATGTAATCATTTTTAACTTTAATATTTGAAATATGTGTATATATTCTAGTAGTTGAAATATCACTATGCCCTAAAAGTTCCTGAATACTCCTTAAATCTGCTCCACATTCTAACATATGAGTTGCAAAACTATGCCTAATACTATGTGGAGATACTTCTTTATTTATATTTTTATTTTGTAAAAGTTTTTTTAATATTTTAAAAAAACTAAAACGGCTTAGTTTAGTACCTAAATTATTTAAAAATAAATAATCACTATTTTTCTTTTTCAAAAATAGGCTTCTATAATTAAGGTATTCTTGTAAATATTTAACTACATATTCTCCAATAGGAACAATTCTTTCTTTGTTCCCTTTTCCAATACATCTAATAATGCAATTTTCAAAGTCAATATCGAAAATTTTTAAATTTAACAATTCAGAAATTCTAAGCCCTGTTCCATACAATAATTCTAACATAGCTTTATTACGATAGTCAAATGGTGTGTTAAGTTCTATATCTAATAATGAAGAAATTTCTTCAATTGTTAATACATTTGGCAATTTTTTTTCTAATCTAGGTCTTTCAATTGTTAAAGCAATATTTTCTTTAACTTTTCCTGTAGCATACAAATATTTATGAAAATTTTTTATTGAAGTTAATTTTCTAGCAATTGATGTTATTTTTAAGTTTTCTTTTTTTAATAATTCTAAATAATGAACTATGTCTTTCTTGGTTATTTCATTTATTGAATTAATGTTTTGCTGTTTCAAAAACAGCATATAATCGATTAAATCTTTTTCATAAGATATACAAGTATTATGTGCTAATCTTCGTTCACATTCTAAATAATTTATATAATCATTAATATTATTATTCATAAAACACCTTACCATTATATATTATAATATAATTTGTGGTTAAATTTGTCAAATATATGTGTTGAATACAA
Source organism: uncultured bacterium (assembly GCA_949291455.1). Taxonomy (GTDB): domain Bacteria; phylum Bacillota_I; class Bacilli_A; order RF39; family UBA660; genus RUG13868. The sequence goes on along the minus strand of CASEVQ010000016.1, from coordinate 15,556 downwards.
AACGAATGTTTGATATAATTTTTTATGAAAGAGTGATTTTATGGAAAAACCTTTAGCCTTAAAATTAGCACCTAATTCCATAGATGAAGTAATTGGTCAAAAACATTTGTTAGGTGAAAATAAAATATTGAAAAACTTAGTTAAAAACAAAAAAATACCATCAATGATTTTATATGGTAGACCAGGAATTGGTAAAACCTCAATTGCTAATGCAATAGTTAAAGACTTGAATGTTAGGTATCGTTTCTTAAATGCTACTATAAATAATAAAAAAGATTTTGATATTGTTGTTGAAGAGGCAAAAATGTATGATGGGATTGTATTGATAATGGATGAAATTCATAGATTAAATAAAGATAAACAAGATCTTTTATTACCACAGATTGAAAGTGGATTAATAACTTTAATTGGTTTAACAACAAGCAATCCATATCATAAAATAAACCCTGCAATTAGAAGTAGATGTCATTTATTTGAATTATTACCTTTAGAGGAAAAAGATATTATTGAAGGTTTAAAAAAAGCTATAAAACATCCTGATTTAGATGGAATAATTATAGATGATGAGGCTTTAAAATATATTGCAGCTATTTCTGGTAATGATTTAAGATATGCTTATAATCTGTTAGAAATTGCTTTTTTTTCTACTAATGATAAGGTAGTTAATGTTGAAACAATTAAAAAAATTAATAATAAACCAGCTTTTTTCCATGATAAAAATGAAGATGGTCATTACGATGTTTTAAGTGCATTTCAAAAATCTATAAGAGGGAGTGATGTAAATGCTTCTTTGCACTATTTAGCTAGATTATTAGAAGCTGGAGATTTAGACAGTATATATCGAAGACTTAGCGTTATATGCTATGAAGATATTGGTTTAGCTAATCCTAATATAGGGCCAAGATTAAATGCTGCTATTAATGCTTCTGAATTAGTAGGACTTCCAGAAGCCGTAATACCAATGAGTGAAATAGTAATTGAAATGGCTTTATCACCAAAGTCAAATTCAGCTAATTTAGCAATAAATAAAGCTTTAGAAGATGTTAGAACTGGTAAATGTGAAAAAGTTCCAACACATATTAATGCTACAGCTGTTGGATATTTATATCCACATGATTATCCAAATGATTTTGTTGTTCAAGAATATTTACCTAATAATTTAAGAAAAAAAAATTATTATAACCCTAAAACTACATCTCAATATGAAAGAAGTTTAAAACAAATTAAGGAATCGATTGATAAAATAAAAAATGAATCTAAAAATTAAGATTCATTTATTTTTTCCAATTCTTGCTAATGCTTTTATTAAAGAATAAAGATATAATAAAACATAATGCATTTTCCCCACCCCTATTAAATAATTTTATTTAATAATTTATTTATTTTTTTGAATTTGACTAAATATTTTGTCTAATTTGTTTCTTAGTTGTTCTTTACTAAATGGTTTAGATATATAATCGGTAAATCCTTCTTCTATATATTTCTTTTCTGATCCTACTATTGCATCTGCCGTTAATGCTATAACTGGAGTATTAAAATTGTCTATTTTTAACAATTCTTTTAATGCTATATCTCCCCCCATTATTGGCATCATTATATCCATTAAAATAACGTCATATTTTTTACCAATTTTAATTATATCTAAACATTCTTGCCCATTAAAACATTCATCAATTATTTTAAAATTTAATGATTCTATACTTTTTTTTGCTACTTTTATATTTAGCTTATTATCATCTACTATTAATATTGATTTGTCAGAGTAATCAATATTTTTTTGATTATCATATACTTGAGCGTTTTGTATAATTTGTGTATCATTAAGTGGTTTTGTAATACTTCCTATTTTTTGAGTTAATTGTACAGTAAATGTTGTTCCTTTTCCATATTGTGATTCAACGTTAATTTTACCACTCATTAGTTCTACTAATTTTTTTGTAATTGCAAGTCCTAAACCAGTACCTTCAATTGATGAATTGCTATCAATATCTAGTCTTTCAAATTTATTAAATAGCTTATTTATATTTTCTTCTTTTATACCACGACCTGTATCTTTACAGCTAATAATTAAATTACAAATATTATTTTTATTTATGCATTTTACATTTAGTTCTATTGTTCCATTATCTGTATATTTTATTGCATTACTAAGTAGGTTATTAATTATTTCTTTTATATGTGATTTATCTCCTATTAATTCATATGGGATATCTTCAGCAATATTTACTTTTAATTCTATTGGTTTACTGCCTATTCTTACTGAATTTAATCTTGCTAAAATTTCTACTTCTTCTTTGAAATTATATGTAGTTTCAACAATTTCCATTTTATCTGACTCTATTTTATTAATATCGATTATATTTCCAACTATTTCAAGCAATATATGGGAAGCATCTACTATATCATTTAAATCCTCTTTTATATCAGATGGACAATTCTCGTTCAATTTTATGTCTTCTGACAATCCTACTATAGCATTTAAAGGTGTTCTTATTTCATGAGACATACTAGATAAAAAATATGATTTTGCCATATTTGCTTTTTCAGCATTATTTTTTGCTATATTTAGTTCTATAATCATTTTTATATCAGGATTTTCTATTGTATAATACATTAACCATAAAATATAAGAATAAAAGAAACCTTCAAAAATTAATTCAGGATAAAATTTTCTTAGTATGAAACCTAAAAAATATAGTACAATTAAAATTAAAAATGGGTATAATTTATTAATACTATTATGCTTTGAAATTAAAAATATACTTAAAATAATGAATGTTAAAAACGTGATTATTGCGTAAATAATAGTAACATTATATGATAAACCTTCTCCATCTAAAACATTATTATAATATATGACATTTAAAGGTAAAATAATAATTAAAATAATAGAAATTGAAGTTAAAATTTGAAAGAAGAAACGAATAATTTTTAACTTTTTTATATCAATATTAAAAGTAGCAAAACAATATTTTATAGAAAAATAGTTCATAATTATCAAGATACACATATATAGTTTTTGAAGATATTTTGTTATAATTAAATCAAATGTTAGTTTTGCTGATGCAAAAGCTAATAAACCTATTATAATAAAAATTATATTTAATATTAATAATTTTGAATAAATATTTACTTCTTTGTTAATAATATGTTTTTTTGAAAAAAATATAAATGAAAGAGTGACAATAATCATTAATCCGACAATTGGTAACAATAATGCTCCCATAAATAAAATCTCCTTTTATTTTAACTATTATTATTTGTTATTTATTATTTATTTTTTGTTTAAGTTTTATTTTATCTTTTGCTAAGAATGCATTGCGTTTGTCAATGTCTAAATTAGAAAGAAAAGAGAAAACTTCTTCTTCTGTTGTTACATTTTTATCATGAAAACTTTCATTGATTGCATCTTGTAAAGAAAATCCATAACCATAATTGCATCTATTTACAATTTCATCCTGAAATTTTTGCAAATAGTCATTGCTAATATTTTCACGTTTTAATCCTTCTTGACTGCATATAATATCCCATTTTAAAGTAGCTAATTTATCTCTTAATTCGTTATTTAATTCAGTGATACTTTGGGTTGTATCATAAGGTATTGTATAGTTTTTACCAATATTAAAGTAGAAATCATTACCATACTGTTCAATAGCAATAGGAATTATTTCTGCACCAGTTTCTTTTGCCAATCGAACGGTACCATTAAAAATTTTCATAACTACTAAATTTGGCGATACGTTCCAGGCTCCTTCTGGATAGATTAGCAAATTTCCACCATTATTTAAAAGTTCTATTGCGCGATTATAAGCTATTTTTCTGTCCTCTCTATCTGTTGTTTCTAGTGGAATGACTCCGTTCATTTTTAAGCCTAGATAAATAAGTTTTCTATAAAGTATTCCTGGATCACCTAACATTAAGTATGCTGGGTCTTTTATAACTTGAAAGCTTCGTTGAATATCATTTCCTCCAATATGAGTGCATGCATAGATTTTTGGTTTATTACTATTAGAATCATGTAAATCATTTATAATATGAATTTTTTCTTTAGACAACAATTGATCAATTTTTAAAATCGTTGATATAATAATATGAATTTTTTTTCTTAAATTTATGCCATTCAATTTTTTTCCCTTATTATATTCATACTTTCGTAATTCGGAATAATATTTTACTAATTCTTCAATTGCTAATTCTCTTAATTCTATTAAATTAAGCGGTTTGAATTCTTGAGTTTCTTTATTATTATTGTTTTTATTATCGAAATTGTTTTTTACATAAGGTTCCATAAATTTCACCAACTTTCAAAAAGCATAATATGAATATATAATTAATTATAACATAATTATTAATAAAATAAAAATCTTTGATATAAACTAAATATCTAATATAACTATTATTTTTGAACTAATACTTTTGTACCTTTTTCCACGTTGTAATATATGTCATCTGTATACTCTTCGGGTATATTTACACAACCATGACTACCGTTGTCTTGGTATATTGTTCCACCAAACTTACTTCTCCAATTGGCATCATGTAATCCAATACCATTATTAAATGGCATCCAATAATTAACATGTGTGTAATAATCTTCTCCACTTAAGTAAGTATCTGTTTCTTTTTTCCTTATTCTATAAATACCTGTAGGTGTATCATGCAAATTTTGAGTTCCGGTTACAATATCAGTTTCTAAAATTATTTGATTATTATTATAAAGTGTTAACTTTTGTGCACTAATATCAACTACTACAAAAACATTATATAAATCTTGAGTTTTACTTTTAGGAATATATCCAATATAATTATTTGCTCTGACTAAGTATTGATTATCAAAATCAGCTAATACTTCACAGGTTTCATATTGACTAATTGTATAAAGAGGAAACGAATTATCATTTCTTTCATTTTTTAATTGAAGTTCATCAGTAACATATATAACTTTAAAAAAATCAGCGCGATATCCATCTTTAGGATCAAACGTTACATATTTATTACTTATATATCCAACTTGTTCATTATAAATAATTTTAAACCATCCATTATCTTCTTGTGATATTATTTCAAATTTTTCATTTTTGTCAATCGTTTCTATTTTGTCAGAATTAATTGTTGGATCTATTCTAAAATTTACATTAGAAGTAGCATATCCATAAAGTTTTCCATCTTTGTTATCGTTAAAATTAATATTTTCTTTATAATCAACAAATTCTGATGAAATGTATCCAATTTGACCATTATATAAAACTAAATACCAATTATTATCAGTTTTTCCAATTACTTCAGCAGTTGATCCATTTTCTATTCCACCTATTATTTTATTTTCTGTACTAGGACCCAATCGCAAATTAATTCCTGTATTTGCTGTCACAAATCCTGTTTTTTGTTCAATCGATAATTTGTCATCAGTCATACTATCAAATTTTATATATTCCCCTTGAACGAATCCTAATTTTCCATTATAAATAATTAAATTCCAATTTTCATTTGTTGATAATATTCTTTTCAATTTGGTATTTTCATTTATCGTACAAATTATTTCTCCAAAAAAGCTATCATTATTTCTCATATTTACATCATCTATTGTTGTAACATAATCATTCTTAACTGCAAATACATCTTGTTCTTCAGCTTTTAATTTCCCTTCTTTTTTAAATAATCCAGTATTAAGAGCTATAACTGATGTTAGTAATAATAAAACTGCTCTTTTTTTAATATTTAGATTTTTAATTTTTTCCTTTTTCATAGTAGTCCCTCTTTTGAATTGTGTAAATTATAACACAAATTTGTCAAAAGTTCAATTCTAATAGTATAATTTAATATTTTATTATAATATTTAAATTCTAAATTTAATTAGTTTTTCTATTATTTTCTCTTTGGGAGTAAAAAATGTACATACTAACACTTCTTTTTGTCTTATGTTAAAGAAATAATTTAATAAAGGTATATTTTTAATACGAAATTTAATTTTTTTTCTTTTCAATATTGGACAAGTAAATAATTTACAGCTTATACATTTTATAGTACAACTACCATTTTTTAAATATTTACATATGTTATTGCTGTTTGTACAGCAGCAACCACAATTTTTTTTAAATTTTTTATTGCGATCACTTAAGCATTGATTATTTATAAATTCACATAAATTTCCTTTTTGAAATGATTCATCTAAATAGTTACAAACAACATCATATATATATTCGTAACGTTGTTTTTTGTCCTTTATGTTAATAGCTTTTTCAATATGATATATATTAATAATTCGTTGATCTTTTTCTTTAGCTATATTTATTTTTTTATCATTTAAAGTTATACATAAATTTTTATTTCTACATAAAAAACGTAATATATAAATTTTTTTTAAAAAATTATAATAAATCTTATCTGTTAAAGGTTTATTAAAATTAATTTTTATTATTTTCTCATTAATATTTTTATTTGATTTTTTAAATTTCATAATTATCATCCATTTACATATTTTGATATAAGTATAAAATTATAAAAATATTTTGTCAAATAAAAAGCATATACTAAATAAGTATATACTTGGATTTAATAATTAATCATTATATCTTGTAAATTTATCAAAAGAATCAATCTTGTTATCACTCAAATCTGTATCATCTAGTGATTCAAACAGACGTTTTTGATCTCTAGATAATTTCTTAGGAACTCTAACATCTAATATAATATACATATCGCCTTTAGTTCTAGCCGATTCGTTATCAATTCCTTTACCTTTTATTCTTTGCTTATCTCCACTATTACTTCCGGCTGGAATAGATAATTTGATATTACCATATATTGTTGGAATTTCTTTTTTACATCCTAAAACAGCTTCTGTAATTGTAATTGGCACTTTTAAATAAAGATCATTACCATCACGTTGATAAAAATCATGTTCGGCAACAACAAATTCTAAATACAAATCTCCATTAGCACCACCATTAATACCAGCTTCACCTTTTCCAGATAATCTTAATCTATTACCAGTATCTACTCCTTTAGGAATGCTAACAGTTATTGTTTTATTTTTACTAACTACTCCACTACCATGACAATTAGAACATGTTTCTTTATAGGTTTTACCTTTACCATGACACTTACTACAAGTTGTTTTTGACATAAAAGTTCCAAATAAAGTTCTTTGCTCTGTTGTTACTGTACCACTTCCATGACAATTAGAACAAGTTACTTCTTCAAAGCCACCTTTTCCATGACATTCATCGCAAACTTCTGTTACATTCAATTTTAAATCTTTTTCACAACCAAATACTGATTCTTCAAAAGATAAATTTATACGCATTAAACGATCGTTTCCATCTCTTGCTCTAGTTGCTGAACTATTTCTAGTAGAACTACCAAATCCAAAACCTGACCCAAAAATACTATCAAAAATATCACTAAAATCAAAACCAGAAGCATCAAAGCCTCCACTATATCCTCCAGATGCATTGTCAAAAGCAGCATGGCCAAATTGATCGTATTGTTTACGTTTTGTTTCATCAGATAAAACTGCGTAAGCTTCTTGAATCTCTTTAAATTTTTCTTCTGCATTAGCCTCTTTTGAAACATCGGGATGATACTGTTTTGCTAATTTTCTAAAAGCACTTTTAATTTCTGCCTCAGTTGCATCCTTTGATACTCCTAAGACTTCATAATAATCTTTTTTATTCATATCCTCCACCACTTCTTTTATACTCATTATAAGTTCTTTCAAACTCATCTACTAAGTCGGAAAACATTTTAATTGCATTATCGCATATTTCTTTTTTCGTTAAATCCACACCAGTAATTTTCAATTGTTCATTTGGTGCTATTTTCCCTCCTTGTTTTAAAAATTCAATATAATTTTTAACAGCATCTTTTTTTCCTAATAAAATAGAATTAACAATATAGCAAGCAGCTGATAAACCAGTCGCATATTTATACATATAGAAATTATAATATAAATGAGGCATTCTTTCCCATTCATATTTAATTTCATCATCTATAATTACATCATTACCAAAATATTTCTGATTTAATTTATAAAATTCATCACACATAATATCTGAAGTAAGACTTTCTTCTTTTTCTACTTTTTCATATAAAAATCTTTCAAATTCTTCATACATAGTTTGTCTATAAATAGTAGATTTAAATAAACTCATAAGCCTATCCATTACATAAAGTCTTTCTTCAATATCTTTTGAATTATCAATTATATATCTTGCAAGTAATAATTCATTAACAGTCGATGCAACTTCTGCTACTACAATAGAATATTGACTATATACATAAGGATTATTATTTCTTGAATAATAACTATGTATAGAATGTCCTATTTCATGAATTAAAGTAGATACATCATTAAATTCTTCTTGAAAATTAGTTAAAATGTATGGATTAGTATCATATCCGCCACCAGAAAAAGCACCACTTGTTTTTCCTTTATTTGGCATAGCATCAATCCAATGTTCTGAAAAAGCCTTATCCACATATGAAGAATACTCGCTACCAAAAACTTTTAAGACGTCTTTAATAATTTTTTGTGCATCTTCATAACTATATTTTTTATCATATTTTTCAATTAAATTTGCATATGTATCATAAATATGGAAATCTTTAATATTTAAAATTTCTTTTTTTAAACGGAAATACTTATAAAGTGGTTCTAAACCATTATTAACACTTTCTACTAAAGAATCAAACACTTTAATTGGTAATTCATTAGAATACATTGCAGCATCTAAACTGCTTTGATATCCTCTTATTTTTTCCAATGTTGCTATTGTCTTAATTTCTTTTTCTAAACAATTAGAAAGAGTCGTTTTATATCTTTTATAAACTCCATAAAGCGTTTTAAAAGCATCTTGCCTTACTCGTCTATCTTTAGATTTTATAAATAATGAAAAATTCGTATTAGTAAGTTCAACTTTATTACCATTTTCATCTGTAATATAACCAAAATCAATATCTGAATCAGTCAAATTAGAAAAAATCGTTTCATTATCTGCAATAGCTTTCTGCATTTTAGCTAATAGTTTTTCTTCTATTTCACTTAACATATATTTTTTATAACGAAAACTCTTATTAAAATAAGTTTCATATTCTTTTAATTTTGGATACTCCTCATACATTTTCTCTATTACATCATAATCTAAGCTTAATAACTTAGAATCATAATACGAAACGGTTTGACTAAACTTAATGTTTAGATTTTCTATTTTATTTAAAAGTTCAATTGAAGAAGATTTAGTAATATCTTCATTGTATGTAAGATGGGCATAGACATACATTTTTTCGATAATTCTAGAATTTTTTAATATTTCTGTCGTAGTAGTATATAAATCTTTAGCACTATTTAACATTGTATTTTCGTAGCTAGATAATTTTTTTAATTTATTTTCAACTTCTATATAATCATCATTAAACTCATCTAACCCACTATATATTAAAGATAAATCCCATTTATACTTATTATCTACTTCACTTCTAGCTTTTATTTTATTCATATTTTCTCCTTTATAGAAGTAAAGTTCTAGATAAACCTAGAACTTCTTCCTAATTATTTTTCTTCATATTCAGCTTCAGTTACATCGTCGTCTTTTTTCTTTTTCTTATCTTTTTTTTCTTCAGTATCTGCTTCGTTGTTTTCTGTATTAGCATTTTCTTTTTGAATATTTTCATATACTTTAGTTGCTAATGCCATTGCTTTTTCTTCAAGCTTTTCTTTTTTCTCTTTTATTTCGTCAATATCATTTTTTTCTAAAGCATCTTTTACATCTTTAATTAAATCTTCTGCTTCTTCCTTTTCTTTTTTATCTACCTTATCTCCCAAATCTTTCAATGATTTTTCAGTTTGGAATACTAATTGCTCAGCATCATTTTTTAATTCAGCTTCTTCTTTACGTTTTTTATCTTCTTCTTTATTAGCTTCAGCTTCTTTTACCATTTTTTCTATTTCTTCATCGCTTAAATTAGTACTTGCAGTAATAGTAATTGCTTGCTCTTTATTCGTTCCAAGATCCTTTGCTTTAACATTAACAATACCATTAGCATCAATATCAAAAGTTACTTCGATTTGTGGAACACCACGTGGTGCTGCTGGAATTCCTGTTAATTGGAAATTACCTAATGTTTTATTATCAGCAGCCATTTGTCTTTCACCTTGTAATACGTGAATATCTACAGCTGGTTGATTATCTGCTGCTGTTGAAAATACTTGCTTTTTACTAGTAGGAATAGTTGTGTTCTTTGGAATTAAAACAGTCATTATTCCACCAAGAGTCTCTAATCCTAATGATAAAGGTGTAACATCAAGTAATACGATATCATTAACTTCTCCTGTTAAAACACCACCTTGAATAGCTGCTCCCATTGCTACTACTTCATCGGGATTAACTTCACGTGATGGCTCTTTACCTAGTTCTTTCTTAATTAATTCTTGAACCATTGGAATACGAGTTGATCCACCAACTAATAATACTTTATCTATATCAGATTTCTTAATTTTAGCATCTTTGATAGCTTGACGAACTGGATCAAGTGTTGATTCAACTAAATCGCTAATTAAATCTTCAAATTTAGCACGTGTAAGTGTCATATCAAGATGTAGTGGTCCATCTTCACCTTGTGAAATAAATGGTGCAGAAATTTGTGTAGATGTCATACCTGATAAATCTTTTTTAGCTTTTTCAGCTACTTCTTTTAAACGTTGCATTGCCATTTTATCTTTAGACAAATCAACTTTATTTTCTTTTTTAAATTCACTAATTAGGTAATCCATGATTTTCTGATCAAAATCATCTCCACCTAAATGATTGTTACCAGCTGTAGCTTTTACTTCAAAGACACCATCACCTAATTCCATTACTGATACATCGAATGTACCACCACCTAAGTCATATACTAAAACAGTATGTGCATTTTCTTGCTTGTCTAGACCATATGCTAAAGCAGCAGCCGTTGGTTCATTAATAATACGTTCAACTTCTAAACCAGCAATTTTACCGGCATTTTTAGTTGCTTGACGTTGTGAATCATTAAAGTATGCTGGAACTGTTATAACAGCTTTTGTTACTTTCTCACCAAGATAGCTTTCTGCATAATCTTTCATATAACTTAATATCATAGCAGAAATCTCTTCTGGTGAATATTTTTTATCTTCAAGTTCTACTTTTTTGTTTGTACCCATTAATCTTTTAATAGATGATACAGTATTTGGATTAGTAATAGCTTGACGCTTTGCAGCATCTCCTACTATTCTTTCACCTTTTTTAAAAGCAACTACTGACGGAGTAGTTCTTCCTCCTTCAGGGTTAGGAATTACTTTAGCTTCCCCCCCCTCTAATACAGCGACACAACTATTAGTTGTACCTAAATCAATACCTATTATTTTACTCATATATATCAAATCCTTTCTTAATCTAATTTATTTACCATTACCTTTGCAGGTCTTATGACTTTTCCTTTTAGTGTGTAACCTTTTAATAAGCATTCAATTACAACATCATCTGGTTTTTCTTTATCGTTTCCAACCATTAATGCTTCATGCAATTTTGGATCAAATTGTTTATCAACTGTCTCAATTTCTTCTACTCCAAATTTTTTTAATGTTTCCATTAAGTGTGAATATAAAATTTTAAAACCAGCTAAAAATTTTGATAATTCATCATTTAAATTATAATCATCAAGTTTTATTGCTCTTTCAAAATTATCAGCTATTGGAATTAATTCTAATATCAAATCTTGATTAGCAAATTTTAACATATTAGCAGTTTCTTCGTCTTTTCTTTTTCTGTAATTTATAAGTTCTGCTTGATTATATTTTAATTTGTTTTCCATTTCTATAATGATATCTTTTAACTTTTTTAATTCATCGTCTTTACAAGAGCAATCATTTCCTTTATTGCAAACACATTCATTAGAAGTATCTGCATTATTAGTACTAGACACATTATTTTCATTTTTGATTTCATCTTCCTTTTTGTTATTATCTTCCATATTATCTCCTTATTTATTTTCAATATTATTCTTAATAAACTCTAATAAATTAACAACTCTATCGTATTCCATACGTTTCGGACCAATAATAGCAATCGTACCTTTTTCTTTATCAGTTTTATATTTTGTTTTAATCATTGTCATATCATCATCAATGTTACTTTCTTTACCAATATAAATTTTTATATTATTATCATCATCATTTTCTACAATATTTTCAATATTACTATCATCTAATTTATCCATTATATTTCTTACTTTTTCAACATTACTAAACTCCGGAAGTTTTAAGATATTTTTCTTTCCAACAACATCAATATTTGTAGTTGTAAAATTAGTAAATACATTATAGAAGACATTGTAAAGTCTTTCATGTTCTTTAACATAATTGCTAATAATTGGCTTAACTTCAAATTCTAATTTTGATGATACTTCATCTATAGGTGTTCCAACAATTAAATTGTTTATTAAATTAACAGTTTTCTTTATTTCCTCTAAACTTATTCCTTCGACATTAACTGTTTTATGTTCTACAAATCCTTTATCAGTAATTACAATTACAGTCATAGAATTATCTGTTAAAGGAACAATATTAACTTCTTTTAAAGTATTATCATGAGATTTGGTTCCAAGAACTACTGAAGTATAACTTGTAATATCAGATACAATCTCTAAACTTTTTTTAAGACAATCTGATAGTTCTAATTGTGTATTATTAAATATTAATTTCAATTTTAACATGTCTTCAGCACTTATTTCTTTAAGTTTCATCAAGTTATCTACATAATATCTATAACCTTTTTCACTAGGTACTCTTCCACTTGATGTATGCGTTTTCTCTAGTAATCCTAAATCTTCTAACTCAGCCATTTCACTTCTAACCGTAGCACTAGAACATTTTAATCTATCACAAATTAAATTAGAACTAACAGGTTTAGCAAGATTAATATATTCTAAGACAATAAGCTTTAAGATTTCATTTTGTCTATCTGTTAACACAAAACACCTCCTAGCACTTCTTTTTTTACAGTGCTAGATACATTATAATATTATGCTTAGCACTTGTCAATATATGACTGCTAATTTTTTTTTAAAAAAAATAAAAAAACTGTATTATCATACAGTTTTAATAATATAATTAACGCTTTAATCCTTAGAATTCCCAAAAAGATTTAACAAATCAATAAAAATATTTATAAAATCTAAATATAAAGAAAAAGCTCCAATAATTGCTAAATTCCTATTTTCTAATGTACCTTCACTTCTTAAAATACGCTGAATATCATATGCAACATATCCTAAAAATATTATTATGCCAAGAATACATCCAATCATGTCTATAGTATCATTTGCTATAAAAATATTTATTAAATACAAAATTAAAATTCCAATTAATCCCATAAATAAGTATATACCAAACTTAGATAAATCAATTTTAGTAAATTTTCCTATTAGTGCAAATATACCAAATAATAGTGCAGTAACTAAGAAAACTATTATTATTGATGACATCTCATATGCTACAAAAATTAAAGAAAGCGTTAATCCTGTTAAAAATGTATAAAATAAATATAGACAAGTTGCTGTTATACCTTTCATCTTTCCAATTCTAATTGATAATACACCAGCAAGTATTAATTCTGCAATTACAAAAACCCAATAAAAGCCACCAGAATATATATTAATTAACATATTAGTGTTAATAGATACAACATATGCTGAAATAAATGTAATTAATAATCCTAAAAACATCCAACCAAATACTTGTGGTAAAATTTTCTTTTTCAAATAAATCATACTCCTTTCTAAAGTATATTAGAATATTAACATATATAATACTAATTGTCAATTTTATAAAATATATCATAATATTTAATTATTTTTAATTTTTAACATTACCATTATATATTATATCAAAATTTTAATATTTCATTATTATTTGTATAAACATAATTAAGAATTGAACTAATTATTTTTTTATAAAAATGACATTGTCGTTCAAAATAAAAGAGACTTAATGTCTCTTAATTTTCTCCTTCTTCTAACATTGTAGTTATAAATATTCCATAACCTTTATTATTGTCATTTACAATAGCATGAGTAACTGCACCAATTAATTTATCATCTTGAACAATAGGACTACCACTCATCCCTTTAATAACGCCATTTGTTTCATCAATTAACTTTTGATCTGTAATTTCAAATAAAATATTTTTAGTAATAGTATTTTTATTTATTTTTAAAATATTTATTTCAAATTTTTCTATTTTATTTCCTTGTAATACTGTATAGATATAAGCTTTACCAAGTTTTACTTCACTAGGTTCTGCTACATCAATTAAATTACTAGTATTCATAATTTCTGTATATGTACCATAAATTCCTTTTGTAGTATTTTCACTAATAGTTCCATAAATTTTACTTGAATCGAATATAGCATTTTTTTCACCTGTAGTAGTTACTGTACTTTTTGTATTACCTGTTATTTCAGCTTTAAATATCTTCCCATCAGTAATTTCTACTATATCATTGGTAGAACTAGTTATTTCATGTCCTAAAGCACCATATATTTTGCTATTAGGATCAATATAAGTTAAAGTTCCAATACCAGTAATTTGATCTTTTATATAAAGACCTGTTTTATAAGTATTATTTTCTTTAACTAAATTTAATTTAAAATTTAAATATTCACTATTACGAAGAACTGTTACATTTACAGAATCATTTTGCATTTTTTCATTTATAATTTCAATCATTTCATTAATATTATTTATTTTAATATTTTCAATATGCGTTATTTTATCTCCTATTTTTATTCCAGTGTCTTTAGCAGTATATTTCCCATTTACTTTGTAAAAACCTACAACTTCTATTTCTTTTGTATTAACAGTTATTCCAATATTATTTCCTCCTAAAATAACCTTATCAGAATATGCTAATATATTAGTAGGAATAAATATAATTAAAAAAGAGAACAATAATAGTAGTTTTTTCTTAAAATTCATGAATTCATCTCCTTTTAATAAAACTACATTATTATTATTATTTTTTTTAAATAAAATAAACTTGGAAATTATTAGAAAAAAAAATTAGTCATTTTCTATTGAAAAGTTTTCTAATTTTCCATTTTCTTTTAAAATTTTATTAACATTTTCTTCAGCATTTTTTAATTTTTCATCACAAGATTTAACTAAATTCATAGCTTCATTAAACTTATTTATTGCATCGTCTAATGGAACGTTTCCATTTTCTAAATCTTTTACTATTAATTCAAGATTTTTAATTGATTCTTCAAAATTAATATTTTTTTCCATTTTTACCTCCATTAAATTACTTCAACTTTAATACTTCCATCGGAAAGTTCTATATCTAAGTGATCTTTTTTCTTTATATTTTTTTTACTATTAATTACTTTATTTTCTTTTTTTACAATAGAATAACCTCTTTTTATTGTTAAAAGTGGATTTAATACTTCCAGTTTACTTATAATATTTACATATTTGTGTTTTTTTTCATTTAAAGTATTTAAAATTGCCTTATCTAAATTATTTTTTAAAAGATTTAATTT
>CASEVQ010000015.1 GCA_949291455.1 uncultured bacterium | reverse complement strand
AATTATAAACAGTAAAACAATAGGACCTAACGACATTAAAACTTCTTTAAAATAAATTGGTAATCCCTCTAAATATAATTTTAATACTTCGATTAAAGATAAATTAGTTGGAACAAAAATTTCATTATAAGTTGATTTAGCATTATAAATTAATCCTAAAATTAAAACTATTAATACTGGACCAACAGAGCAAAAAGAAATTATGCCAAAAGTATCATTCTTTTTTTTAGAATCACTACGCAACGAAGAAAGTCCAGCACCTAAAGCAATAATTAAAGGAACACTAAGAGGACCTGTTGTAACTCCACCAGAATCAAAAGCAAGTGGTACAAATTCACTTGGTACAAAATAAGCAACTATAAACGATAAACCACAAATAAAAATTAATAAATAAGCATAATTGATTTGAAAAAGCATTCTCAAAATAGCTATTAAAAGAAAGATACCAACACCAATACCTACTGTTAATATTAATACACTACTAGAAATTGTAGGTACCTGACTTGCTAAAACATTTAAATCAGGCTCAGCAACAGTTACAATAAAACCAATAAGAAAACATATAATTAAAATAAAAGGTATACTTTTTTTACTAGTTAAATGAATACCTATTTTTTCACCTATTTCAATCATAGAAATATCGGCACCAAGCTCAAATAAACACATTCCAATAATTAAACAAAGAGAACCAATTAAAAAAGAAGGAATTAGTGTTATTAAATTATCACTTCTAAATAACATACATATAATTAACACAATAATAGTTATTGGAAGTATTGATTTAATAGATTCTTTTATTTTATCAAATATAAGTTTTAACAAAACAATCCCTCCAATTATTTATTTAAATCAATTATAACAAAGTTAAATTTAATTAACAAGTTTAAAATATTATTAATATGCTTACTTCAAATTTTTTTTCATCAACATTTCTATTTCTTTATATAACTTATTATTTGCTTCCTCAAGTGACATATCATTAACTTTAAAAGGTTTTCCAAATCTAACAGTAAGATTTTTACTTCTAAAACGATAATCACCAGTTAGTCCAAATGGTACAATAGTCGCATTTGTTTTCTTTGCCATCGATACCGCTCCAAACTTAAATGGTAATAAAAATTTATCTTTAGTTTTATTTCTTGTTCCCTCTGGAAATATACCAATAGCACCATTATTTTTTAATATCTCCAGTGCTTTTTCTGTTGCTTCATTATCTTTTATTTGTCTATTAACAGAAATACAACCTGCCATTTTAAAAAACCAAGAAAATTTTGAATCAAAATATTCTTTTTTAGCCATATAATGAATAACTCTTTTAGTGGAAATAATTATTGGACATTGATCATATACATGTTTATGATTACCACATATTATTATTGGTCCATCCTTTGGAATTACTTTTTTATTAATAATTTTAGGATTATAATAAATCCTAAAAATTGGTCCTAAAACAAACTTTATTATTTTATAACCAAACTCTTGATATGATTTTGCTTTTTTCATATTATTCACCATTTGCTGATTCATCATTTAATTTTTTTAAATCAACTTTACCTATTAAAGTTCTAGGAAGAGATTTTCGATATTCATACTCATAAGGTAAAGAAAACTTTGATAAATTTTTTTCACAATGTTCTTTAATACTCTTTTTAGTTATCCAAGAATCACTATAACCATTTCTTAAAACTATTATTGCTTTAGCAACTTGAACTTTATATGGATGCGGTATTCCAATTACCGTACATTTTAATACTGCTTCATGTTCTTCAATAACTGTTTCTATCTGCTGTGGATATATGTTGTATCCAGAAGATATAATCATTCTTTTTAACCTACTTTGATAAAAAATTATGCCATCCTTGTTCATATATCCCATATCACCAGTATGTAACCAAACATTGCCATCATCATGAATTTGTAAAACTTCATTAGTTTCTTTTTCATTATCTAAATATCCCATCATAACTGTTGGTCCACAAACACAAATCTCACCTGTTTCCATATATGGTGCCTCATCTTGTGTATTAGGTTTAACGATTTTAAAATAATCTCCAGGAAAAGGTATTCCTATACTTCCTTCAACATTATAATCATCGCAAGCTAAAGCAGTAGCTGCTGTACTTTCGGTCATCCCATATCCTTGCATAATTTTTACTTTTGAATTATGTTCTTCCAAAAAAACATTAACTCTTCTTGCTAAACTAACTGTAAGAGTATCACCACCACATATTGCATATTTTAGCTTTTTTAAATCTAATTTTTTATTATTAGTATTCAAAAGAGCTTCATAAAGCGTAGGTACTCCTACTACAACTTGAGGATTAGTTTTTGCTATTAATTTATCAAAATGTCTAGCATCAAATTGTGGAATTAAATTTATAGTACATCCTATATGTAAAGGTGTATGAACTGAAACGCCAATGCCAAAACCATGAAAAATAGGCATTATTGTTAATATAACGTCACCTTTTTCTAAACGATGTAAAACAATTTTTGCCTGTTCTGCTAAAGTATTAAAATTTCCGTTAGACAACAAAATCCCTTTTGGGGTACCTGTTGTTCCACCACTATGTAAAATAACAGCAGGAGTATCTTTACCAGTTTCAAAACTGCACCTTCCATTGTAAGTACTTCCTTTACGTAAGAAATCATTCCAATACATGTATTCCCCTTTAAAATGTGGCTTTTTTATTTTATAGCTTTTTGTAAATATATACCCTAGTTTAAGTAACATTGACATTGAATTTCCTGCTGATACAATTATTGTCTTATAAACATCTGTTTCTTTAATTATTTGTGCTACTTTTTCATAACATAAATCAATCATAACAAGCATAACGCTATTAGTAGAAATCAAATAATTTTTAATTTCTTGTTCACTAGATAACGGATGAATCATGTTAGCAATAGCACCAATTTTGTTTAAAGCATAAAAGCTAATAATTCCTTCGGGTGTGTTTGGCATACAGATAGTAACTACATCACCTTTCCTTATCCCTTGACTTCGAAAAGAACGCGCAGCTAAATCTATTTGCTTAAAAAATTCTTTATAAGTAACTAAATGTCCATAATAGTTATATGCTATTACATTATTACATTCTGGTAAATTTTTCTTAATAAAATCATAAAGTGATCCTTCTGGAACCTTTAATTTCATTTCATTATTTTTATAATATTTACTCCATGGTGCTTTAGGTTTTGTCTTAATTCCAAAAATATTTAAAAAACTCATATTATACCTCACTACTAGTTAATTTTTTACTAATAAACTTCATTAAGTCTTCATTTGCTTCGTCTAAATTATCACCTTTTATAGTTATTGGTTTATAAAATGTAATCTTAACACTTTTTTTAAATAATTTATATTTTCCAGTAATAGTAAATGGAACAATCTTTGAATTAGTATCATGTGCCATTTTTACTGCTCCAATTTTAAAAGGTAAAATAACGTTATTGCTTCTATTAAAAGTTCCTTCTGGAAAAATACCAATAGCCATATCTTTATTTAAAAATGATTTTGCTTTAGCAAGAGCGAAGTTATCTTTTGTTCTTCTATTGACTGGTATTATTCCCATATGTTTAAATAATACTTTTTTAATTCCCCGATAAAGTTCATCTTTAGCTAAAAAATGAATACAACGCTTAGTAGAACAAATTAGCAATACACAATCAAAATTATTTGTATGATTACCTGCAATTACGATACGTCCTTTATTGGGAATGTTTTCTTTCCCAATTATAATAGGTCGATACAATATCTTAAATAATAAGCTAATAACTGGCCTTACTATTTTATAGAACAAAGGATCTTTTTCAATTACTCTCACTAAAACACCTCTATTTATACAACAAAAATATTATAACATATTATTTACTATTATGTTTTTTTTTATTTTTTGAAACCTTAATTTTTAAACAAATATTAACTATTATCACAATAAAACAAATAATAATACTTAACAAAAAAATTAATAAACATAATGCAAAATACCCAGCATTAGTTAATGCTGATAATCCATATTCTTTAGAATTATTCAATAATAATAGAAAAGTTAAGCTTAATATCATTATAAATAAATCTATTACATAAAATAGTTTTAATTTCCAATTCATTTTCTTATATCACCTATTATTTATTATAATTGTATCATTAATAGTAAAAAAATTAAACTATAAGGCAAATTATATTCGATAATATTTAATTATAAACATAGTTTCATTTCTATTAGAAAAAGCATCTATAGTCCCATTATCTTCATTAATAATGGCTTTAGATAACGCAAGACCTATTCCAATTCCTTCAGAATTAGAATTTTTTCCTTGATAAAAACGTTCAAATATATGAGGTAAATCTTTCATATCTATAATTTTACCAAAACTTTTTATTTTAATCATAAAATATATATTATTTTCTTGACAAGTTATAATTATTTTTTGTCCATTTTCAGAATATTCAATACAATTTTTTAAAATATTAGTAATTGCCTCTACTTCCCATTTATAATCACATACTATTTTAGAATTATTACTATTTTCTACAATAATTTCTATATTTTTTAAATCACACAATAGTAATACATTATCTATAGAAGATTTAATTATTTCTATTACTTTTGTATCTTTTTTTATAAATTTAATAGTATTAGATTCAAATTTAGATAATTTTAATATTTCTTGTACTAAAAAATTAATATTCATTATTTCTCTTTTAATATTTTTTAGAAAATCATTTCGTAATTCTACATCCATGTTTTCATCATCTATTAAATCATCTAACATTATAAGAATACTTGTTAAAGGGGTTTTTAACTGATGTGATATATCTTCTAAAGATTTCTTTAAATTCAATTTATCAATTTTAGAATTATTTGCTACTTCTTTTAACATTACAGTAGTTTTATATATTTCATTTTTTAATATTGATAATTGTCCTTCTGAATTAGAATCAATATTTAAATCATAATTTTTTCTATTAATTTGCTCAAGATATTTAACAATACTTTCAATACTTTTATTTTTTCTTCTATTATACATAAAAAATAAAAAAAGAAAAAAGAAAATTATTACTATAAAAAATATAACTTTTAATATTATGAATTTTTTATAATAATTATCATTTTCAATTAAAATTGATTGTGTATCTAAATCTATTCCATATTTTTCAAATAATTCAACAGAATTATTTTCATCATTGTTTAAAATTGATATTATTTCGCTTTCATTTATATTAGGATATTTTTCTAAAATTTTTGTAACTATTTCACCTATTTTATTATTAAAATTATTTGTATAAACTCGATATTCATAATTACAGGTAAAAATAAAAATCATTAATAATATAACAGATACAATCCCAGTTTTTAGTAAATAACTTTTCAGTTGAATTTTATTATTCATTTATAATATAACCTATTCCCTTCATTGTTGTAATAATGTTGTTTCCTATTTTTTCTCTTATTCTTTTAAAATAGACTGTAATTGTATGATCATCAACATCATTTCCAGTCCATTCCCAAATCTTATCAAGTATAGTACTTCTCGTTACTACTTTATTAAGATTTAAGAATAATAAATTCACTAGTTTTAGCTCTAAAGCAGTTAATTCTATCTTTTTATTATCCTTATATAGTAATAATTTATCAGTATCAAAAGTTATATTATCTTTTTTTATTATATTTTTCTTTTTAGTTCGTAATAGTATCTTATTTATTCTAGCTAATAATTCTTTAGTACTAAAAGGCTTTGTAATATAGTCTTCTGCCCCTATTTCCAATCCTTTTACAATATCGTTTTCATCATCTTTGGCTGTTAAAAATATAGTTGGTATTTTTCTTCTTTTTATATTTTCTTCAAACAAATCAAAACCATTTCCATCTAAAAGAGTAATATCAAGAATTATTAAGTCAATGTTATTATTGCAGTTTAAATAATCTATTGTATCTTTAGTGTTCGTTTTAGAAATTAAATTATAGTTATTTTTCTCAAAAGCATAAGAAAGACCTTTTATAATTAATAAGTTATCTTCTACTAATAAAATATTCATAAATAACCTCCCACATCAATTATAACATAATATAAAAAGGGCAAAATGCCCTTTTAAATATTTTCTTTTCTAATCGTTTCGATAATATTTTGCTTATTTATTCTATTTATAGAATATTTCATAATAAGAGAAATAAGAAGGAAAACAACTACTATAGATATAATAATTCCTAAAATTGGAAGTTTATATGGCATTCCTGATTCTCCTCTTAAGAAATGGTAAATCAAATACGATAATATAATACCAATAGGAATTCCTAATAATAGTGATTTTATTCCCATAAATAAACTTTCTAATCTTATCATTCTATTAAATTCTTTGTTTGTCATACCGACTGACTTTAACATTGCAAACTCTTGTCGTCTTAATTCCATACAAGTTGTTATTGTATTAAATATGTTAGTAATACCAATAAGTGAAATAACAATTATAAAGCCGTATAAAAATATACCAATCAGTGTAAATAAGTTATTCATCATTCTGACATTTTCTTCAGTATTGTTAATCGAATAATTATTTTCACCTAACAATTTATCTATATCATATTGTAGTTTATCAACATTACTTGAATCATAAAAAACTGTTACATTGTCAGTAGTTGTAATACTATCAAATAATTCATCACTTATTATTAATTTTGTCCCGGAATAATGTTTTAATCCAAATGGATCTTCGTCAGTTATAAATCCAACTTCAATTTCATATTCTTTTCCATTAATTAAGTAACCATTAATAATATCATTTTTATCAAAATTAAAAATTCTCATATATTTATTTTGAAATTTATCATTTTCGTCATCATAAATAGAAACAACTTCATAATCTAGTAAAATTCCTTTATCTTTTATATCTTCATATTTCAATCCTAAAGATTTAATATATTTATTATATTGTTCTTCTCCTAAAACTGTTAAATATAAATAATCTTCTCCAAAATGATCTGTATCTAATTCAAGCCAGTCAATATACTCTTGATTATAATGATTGCCATAAAATTTAAAATCTGTTTGTCTAAGAATAGTATAATTATTAATGTTATTTAAAGTTGTTGTTTCAATAATTTTTTTATAATCTTCTTCATCAATATCTGCAGCACGTAATGAAAGATTATATTCTGAAATATTCAAATCACTTTCTACAGCATCAAAGGCCATTGACATAAAACTTGATAAGGCAATAAAAACGAATACAGAAACAACAATAGAAATTACAGTTGTACGATATTTTTTCTTGTTTCTTTTTAAATTTTTAAAAGATATTTCACCACCAACACCAAATACATTTTTTATTAACTTTGACGATTTAATCTTCTTTAAATTTATCTTAATATCTGCACTATTTCTAATAGAATCAATTGGTGATATTTTTGAAGCTTTTATGGCACTTCTAAATGCTGAAAAATAAATTGTAATTATTCCTAATATTATAGATATAAATACCGCTATATAAGAAAACGAAAATTCTAGTTTTATGCTTGTAGTGAACATATCACTTAAGTAATAATTACTAATAATGATAAGAATAAATGATGCTAAAAATCCTAATAATATACCTAGAGGTATTCCTATTAGACCTAGTATTGATGCTTCATAAAAAACGTTTTTCTTTATCTGCTTTTTAGTAGCACCGATACTTTTTAACATTCCATATTGTTTTATTTTTTCTGTAATTGAAATATCAAAACTATTTTTTATACAAAATATAGATGTAAACACAATAATTCCTATTATTATAGCTGCTACTACACCAATACCACCTATACCACTACTATTAAGAGGGTTAGTTTCTAAATCAACCAGATAGGTATTTATATTAGTTTCATATTTTGCTTTTTCTAATTCTGTAAAAATTTCATTCCATTCTTCTTCTGTTATTATTTTATTAGAATATGATTTAGCTAAAAGTTTTTCATTTACACCCAATAAATTAGCTGTTACTTTGTAAACTTTTTTAGTTCCTTCTTTAGTATATCTAGCAAATAAATCTACTTTATCGTGTAAATTTTTTCCATCTGTATATGTTATGAATGTGTATCCCGGTGCAGTGTAAACTTCAATATTTGAAGCTGGTCTTTCAATAATACCAACAATTTTATAAGTTTTAGTATTAGTATCTATTATATCTTCCTGTAATATAGAAGAATCATCAGGTGGCAAATAAGGATTACTTTGAGTTAATTCATTTCCATTATTATCTACTCTTTTTCCAACATCTAAAATAATAGTGTCTCCAACTTTCAGCTCTAATCTACCATTTGTTTTTAAATGTGTGGGTATAATAATTTCACTATCGTTTTTTGGAAGACGCCCTTCGACTAATTTTAATGATAGATTTTCAAGTGAACTTTTAGTAAAAGCTTTAATGTTTGCATAAGGTTTGTATTCATTTTGTGATGCTATTTTAGCATAGCCAATATTTTCAACCAAATTTAAAGCATCTATGCTTCTATTATTTTCAAATAAGGAAAGATCCGATACTGGAACATCGTAATATGCTACATGAAAATTACCTTTTTCATTGATTTCAAATTTAATTAAAGATTCTATTCCACTAGCATAGATAGAAGAAACAGCAGTAATTAATGCTACGGATAACATAATTCCTATAATTGTAACAATTGTTCTTTTTTTATTTAGTTTTAAATTTTTTATTGTTAATTTGTTAAGTAAATTCATAATTATATCTCCTCAACAATTTTTCCATCTTCAATTTTTATTATCCTATCAGCTACTTTAGCAATTTCCATATTATGGGTTATCATTATAATTGTTTGTTTTAAATCTTTATTAGATTTCTTTAACAATGCTACTATTTCATCGCTTGATTTTGAATCTAAATTACCAGTTGGTTCATCTGCCAAAATTATTGCTGGATTAGTTATTAATGCACGTCCAATACTAGTTCTTTGTTGTTGACCTCCAGATAGTTCATTAGGTAGATGATTTCTTCTATTTTGTAAATTCAAAAGTTTTAAAGTTTCATTTAAAGTTTCTTCATCTATTTTTCGATTATCTAATGCTAAAGGCAAAGTAATATTTTCCTCAACATTCAGTATCGGAATCAAATTATAAAACTGATATATTAGACCGACTTGTCTTCTTCTAAATATCGCTAATTTATCATCATCAAAATTAAAAATATCTTTTCCTTCAATATATACTTTTCCTGATGTTGGTCTATCAACTCCTCCAATTAAATGTAATAAAGTTGACTTTCCGCTTCCCGATGCTCCTACAATAGCAACAAATTCTCCTTTTTCTACAGAAAAAGATACATTATCTAAAGCTATAACTTTAGTAGTATTTTTTCCATAAATTTTTGTTAGGCCCTCTACTTTTAATATTTCCATAAAAATTCTCCTTTTCTAAAAATATTATATGATATATAAAGTTACTACTAAGTTACATTTTAACATTTTTTTACCAAATAATTCTTTTATCCATTCTTTTGCACTTTTTAAATCTTTGCTATCAGGATGAGCTAATGCGTTATTAAAATTTTCAATACTAACTTGTAAATTTTTATCATTAGGATTTGCTTTTACCATATCAATATATCTATTTTTTACAGCTATTGGCATTTTTCCTTGACAGAAAAAACTTCCTAATACTATATTATTATATGCAATTTTTTCTTTAACTCTTTCAAATAATCTGTTGTAATATTCCAAATATTATCCATAACCTACTGTTGCAAAGTATATAATTTTTTTATTATTTAATTTTTTTAAAAAATTAGCTATTGATACATCACAATTACCTTTATTTGTCCATGAATCAATAATATATAAATCTGCTTCTATATTATCTTTTGGCTCTTCAATTTTCCTATTCTCCGCTCAACTAATAAATCGTTATTATATAATGTTGGATCCATACAAAAAATAGATGAGGTTTTCAAATCATTTGCCCAACTATGTCTTTGAAATATTGGTACTTTGACATTTCCACCTTCTATTGTGCCATTATTAAATACTATTAATTTATCGGTTCCAATTTTTCTATTTATTAAATATTCATATTTAACATTATCTTTTTTAACTTCTAATACATATAATAAATTCTCTTTTATTATATAATTATCTAATTCATAGTAATCAATTTTTTCTACTGGATAAGGCAATTTTTTTATTTTGCATTTTTCTTCTGATTTTTCTATTGCATCTTCGATTACTTTAATTGTTTTCTTTAATTCAGTTTCTAAATTAAATTCATCACCTATTTGAAAATGTGGTTTATATGTACAATAATCATATTTTTCCATATACTCCAATAAAACATCTGCTAATTTCTGTTCATCATAATCTATTAATGTACCACAATTATATTTTCTTATTAGTTCTTCTGCTATTCCAACTTTTGTAGAAATAATTGGTGTATTTAACAATGTGCTTTCAGCTAATACTAGACCAAAACCTTCACTTAATGATGTTAAAACAGTTGCCAAACTATTTTTTATATAAGGATATGGATTATCTTTAAATCTTAATATTTTTACGTTATTAGCTAATTCATTTTCGACAATGTATGTCTCTAATTTTTTTCTATTATCACCATCTCCTAGTAAATATATTTCAAAATCATTGCGAATTTGTTTTAATATTTTTGCAGCTTTTAATAATAATATTTGATTTTTGTTATTATCTAATCTTCCAAGAGTAATAAATAATGCCTTTTGAGGTAATTCTATTTTTTCTTCACTTAAAGTAACTACTTTTTCAATATCGACAGAATTTGGTATTTCATAAACATTTTCTGTTATATTAAATTGTTCTTTTAAAGATTTTTTACAACATCGGAAATAACAACAATATTATCAAAAGTATTTAAAACGTTCTTCTGCATGTTAAATTCTTGTTTGGTTCCGGAATATTCAACGGTTGTCGAATTAAATTTATTATAATTTAATTCGCTCATATCTCCTCTAATCCATACAACTTTTGGTGTACTATTCATATAAGAGGCAAAATAAGATGGTGCATTATGATTACAAGCTATTACACAATCATATTTATTTTTTATTAATTTATTAAATTTAAGTGGATTAGCTAATATTGAATAATAATCATCCAGTGCTTTTTTTCATCAAAACCATCTATCGTATAATCAATCAAAGAATTTAAAACATTTATATTAGAATTTAATATATTGCTATTAGCATCCTTAAATAAAGGTAAAACATCTATTTTATATTTTGTAGAATCCATTCTATTTAAAATATCTGCTAATGATTTTCAGTACCATAACCATGTGACATATTCCATGTAATAAATAATAATTTTTTCATAAATTTTCACTCCCTTTTTATGTTATGAAAAAAGGGAAAATATAGCTATAATAAAAGCTTAATAAAGAAAAAAATTAAATATAAAGTAAAAAGACTAATTTTGCCTTATATGTGAATCTAATTTTTATTTTTCTAATAAATAGAACCACATTGTTTGAATCTTAATCTTTTATTCTTAGTCAAACTTAAAATCTAAATATATGTAATTGTCCATTTTATATGAAAGGTTTTTGTCAATCATCCTTTTTGCAATATTACAGCAATTATATATTCTATTACCTTTATATAATGGATTAATATATCTTACTTTCGAATTTATTTTTACAGAATAAACATTTTTGGGTTTTATAAAAGATACTTTAACTTTTTTAGCATTTTTCCAAATATTAAATATTTCGTTATACTTAGAATTTTGTATAGTATTTATTATATCACGTTCTTTTAACATATATAATTGTTTAACTTGAATTATGTTTTCTTCTATCAAATGTTTTATAATATCAGCAAGTAATTGCATAGAATACCTTGTTCTATCTTCACGGTATATAATTGATAATTTACTCGTAATTCTTACAAAGTCTCTTGCTATTTTTTTTGTTTTAAACCCTAGTTCTATTTCATTTTCTTCATTTGTTTGTATTTCAATATCATCATATATTTCTTTTATTTTTTCTATATTTACTAATTCATAAGTAAATAAAGCATTAGATAAAGAATATTCTAATCTATCAGCAGATAATTTTGGAGTATCATTATCTGCAATAGGATAAAGATGATAATTACTTATTTCTTCTATTTTAATATTGTCTTTTTCTAATAAATTCATTATTTCCTTAGAATTTTCTATTATTGATGTTGTTAAATCTTCTGTTGATTCTTGATTTTGATAATCACCATTTAAAAAGTCAATACAATGTTTAAATACAGGAGTTGCTATATCATGAAATAGTCCAGCTAAAGTTTGCTTTTTGTCATGAGTAAAATGCCAAACTATCAATGCTACTGCCACAGAATGATCTAATGTTGAATAGAAGAATGTACTTTCAAATAATTTTGAATATATAGTACCACAAGTCATACTAATATATTTTTGATGTAACATTTCTTTTGTATTTATATATTTGATTAACCATTTGGGAAAATTTGGTTCTAATATTTTAAAATAATCCTTAATCTTTTTATCAATTTTATTCATATAATGCATAGTTTATCTCTCCTAATAAAATTAATCTTCTTTCAATATAATTTCATAGTCAATATAATCACCAAAAAATGGTGTTTCATGGTTTGCTCTATTTCTTACTCTTACAAATCCTACACTCTCATAATTTTTTTGTGCCGGTAATAACATCTCATTTGTTGTTACAATTATTTTTTTTATATCATATTTTTTTATCCTATTAATTGCTTCTTGCAATTGAACTTTTCCGTATCCCTTGCCTTTATCACTTGTTAAAATACAATTATGTCCTATTGATACATATTCTGGTCTATTTCTTGGATCCCAAGATATATGACCTACAGGGACACCATCTACTACTGTGACAAAACCATATAAATCGGCGATAGAAGCTAAGTTTGAATAAAAAAATTCATCATATTCTTTCCACATACTATCCCAACATTTTTTACAATTACTATTAAAAGAATAAGCATCTATCAATTGATTATATAATGTTCCTTTGGGAAATTCACTTATTTTTTTAAATTCTATCACAATATTATCACCACTTTGATTTTACATTTTATTTATCAATTTTTTATAATTTATCTTATCAATATATTATTAAATTACACTATTAAAACTATAGTTTATTAATTTGAAGGAATTATTTTTTATTTAAAATGTTTATTATCAATAATTTCCTCTGATTTCAGCATCATACTTGCTGTACTATTCAATAAACTATTGTTTCCTTTAATATTGCCATCATTAAATATATGTAAATTAGAATCCTGCTCCATTGGATAAGAAACTATTTTTAAATTATCACAATGATGAACTAATCTTAGAAAAGTACGAAGAAATTTCTCTGTTAAATTAGATTGAATTCTAATTTGCTCATCAGAAAATTCTTCATAGGATTTTATTCCAATTTTACTTTTTAAATCATTCGATATTACTTTAGCATTCCATCTTTCAATTAACATAGACGAAACAACTAAATCATTTATCCCCAACTTATTCATATATGAAACAAAAATATTGGCAACTACCAAAAAACTAGGAGTTATGTCATTTAAATTACCTTGTTGATATGTATCATAATTATCATAAATATTAGAAAATCCTTCACCAACTTTATATAAATTTCTTTTTACTTTTTTTGAAAAAGTTGTTTTTGAATTATTATCATTTTGAATAGCAAAAATGTATGCTTTGTTATCACAAACGCCGAATTTTAATTTCGGTAAATCATATTTTTCTCCGTTTTCAGAAATGCAACTTACAACAAACTGATATGGTGTTTCATTATTTATTTTATCCTTACAAATTTTTACTTGTAAATTACATTCCAATAAATTAGAATATCCTAAATCATATTCACGTTGTTCAGTATTATTAAAAAAAGAAAGACGTCGTTGTAAAAAGGAAATTGGGTTATTAAAATCTTCAATAGTAGCATTTGAAAATAAAAGAGCTAATATAGTTTTTTCTTTTGATATTCTTAAACCATCATCATACATTTCACCAGATAAAATTTCTTCTGGAAAGTTGCTATCATCATAAAATTTTAAAGAAGCATCAACATAGCTTAATAGTAACTCATTAAATTTTTCTTTATCTTTTATATATAAAGTTGGTACTATTAAATTATCTTGTACTATACTAGCATCATACTTAATGTTATCTTCAGACAAAAAGGTACTAAATACTATATTATAGTAAAAAAATGAATTGATACGACCTTCTGTTGCTTCTTTGACTATATTATTATAAAAAATATCTAATATATTCATTAAACTATCACCCATTTATTAAAAATATTATAATACTAATATTTAACGAAAACTTAATAAGCAAACACATTCAACATGATATGTATTGGGAAACATATCTATCAAAGTTATACTTTCTACACTATATTCATTTTTTAAAGTATTCAAATCTCTTGCTAAAGTAGAAGGATTACATGAAACATAGATAATTTTATTAGGTTTTATTTTCAAAATATTATCAATTGCTTTTCTTTTCAATCCTGCTCTAGGAGGATCAACTACTATTAAATCTATGTTTTGATAATCATCTATACTCTTACTAACATCCTTGCAAATAAAATCAACATTGTTTAATCCATTTACTTTTACATTATCTAAAGCGCATTCTACAGCATTGTGATTTATTTCTATTCCTGTTACTTTCTTTGCTTGTTTGCTTAAATAAATTCCTATAGTACCAGTTCCACAATATAAATCTAAAATGTTTTCTACACCAGTTAATTGTGCATATTCTTTAATTATATTATATAGTTTTTCAGCACCATTTGTATTAACTTGGAAAAATGAAAGTGGTGCTATTTTATAATAATATTCTCCTATTTTTTCAGTAATATAACCTTTTCCAAATATTACATTGCAAATACCATCCTTTATTATAATTAAATTATTAGTAAACTTTTTTAAATTAGTTTCATAATAATTATAATCAATATTAGATATTGCTTTTATTATTACCATCGTTTCATTTTTTAAAGTACTCCTAATAACTATTTCTTCAATTCCATCTAATTTTAATGAATTTAGCTTTTCTATTATTTTATTTATTTCAGGTAATGCTATTATACATTTGTCTATATACACTAATTCATAAGTTTTCTTTTTATAAAAACCCACTCTATCTTTAACTTTAAGAGTAACTTTATTACGATAATTAAATTCATTAGTTGGTATAATTCTACTTATAATACTTTTATCAATATTAGCAAATTTGTTTAATATTTCTTCTACTTTATTTAATTTAAAATTTAACTGCTTAGGATATTTCATATGCATAATATTACATCCACCACATTTTTTATAAAATGGACATTCTGGTATTTTTCTTTCTGAATTAGATTTTATAATTTTAATTGCCTGTCCACTGATTACTTTTTTATTGTTATCGATTATTTCTGCTTCTACTCTTTCATTGTCTAAAGCATCATCAATAAATAATACTTTACCATTATAATGACCAATTCCCCTTCCAAAATGATCAAGCTTAAAAACATTTATTATTTCTTTCATATTATCACCAATTAAATTTTATCAAATTTTTTACTTTTTTTAAATATAATTGTATATTTGTATTTCAAAAATTAATAATAATAATGGTGATTTCCAATGAAAGAAGAAATTTTAAACAAATGTGGTAATAGCACAGACATAATTATAAGAACGATTAATTTAAAGAATAATGTAATTGATTGTATATATAGTGAAACTTTATCTAGTTCTTCTGCTATAACAAACTATGTTTTAAAACCTATTTCTGAATTAATAATAGAAGATAAAAATATTGTCAATACTACCATAATTAATTTAATAAAAAACTCGCTTACAGGTTCATCAATTAATGAGTTACAAACAATAGATGAAGCTATTAAAAATATATTTCTTGGTTATACAATTATTATAATAAATAATAAAAATATACTATCAATTGAAACGAAAGCATCTTTAGATAGAGGAATAAATTTATCTTCCATAGAAGTTTCTATAACCGGACCAAAAGATTCATTTACTGAAAACTTTAATACAAATTTAGGACTAATTAGAAAGAGAATAAGAAATAATAATCTTTTTGTAAAATCAATTACTTTAGGAAATGAAAGTCATACTAAAATTGGAATTTGTTATATAAATGGTATTGCAGAAAAATCACTAATTAAAAAAGTAATGGAAAAAATAATAAAAATTAATAATGATATTATTATCGATGGTGGATATATAACAGAAGAACTTTCTAAATCTACTTTTCTACCGCAAGTAAATCAAACAGAACGTCCTGATTTAGCTTCTTTTGCATTACTAGAAGGAAAAGTTTGTATAATAGTCGATAACTCCCCTACTGTACTAATTATTCCAACATTCTTTATTGATTTTTTTCATACGCCAGATGATTATTATCAAAAAAATATTAATACCACATTTACAAGAATTTTACGTTTTTTAGCATTTTTGATTGCAATATTTCTTCCAGGATATTATATAAGCGTAACATCTTTTAATCCAACTGCTATTCCTACTAATCTTCTTTTAAATTTAATAGAACAACATACAATTGTTCCATTTCCAGCTTTTTTTGAAATTTTAATAATGATAATTGCCTTTGAAATATTAAGAGAAAGTGATATTAGAATTCCTAATAAAGTTGGAAGTTCAGTATCTATTCTTGGAGGACTAATTTTAGGAGATGCAGCCGTTAGTGCTGGTATTATTTCACCTATTATGATAATTGTCGTTGCTTTAAGCTCTATAAGTGCTCTAGTTTTTTCATATAATTCAATAGTAAATTTAATAAGATATTATCGCTATTTAATATTAATACTTGGAATGCTACTAGGAATATATGGACTATTTATAGGATTTGGTATATTAGTTATAAATATTTCTAGCACTACATCTTTTGGTTTTCCGTATACCTATCCCTTTGTACCTTTTATAAAAACAGACGTTTTAGATTCTTTTATTAAAGTAAAAAACAAACAAAACAAAAGAAATCCTCTTTTAACAAAAAATAGAAAAAGATAGGAGTTAATATGAAAAAAATATATCTAATAATATTCATAACTTTACTTACTGGTTGTACTAACTATAATGATATAAGTAATATTGCAGTAGTATCTTCGATTGGAATATCTGTTAATGGAAATAATTATAATGTGTATGTTAAAGTGTTATCTAGTAATCAAGAAAATGAAGAAAATATTTATACTAAAACCTGTACTTCGATAGATGAATGTTTTAACGAATTGAGTAGTGAATTAATGAAAAAGCTTTATTTAACTCATATGGATTTATTAATTCTTAGCAATAATTTATCAAAAGAAAACTATAATCAAATATTTAACTTTTTTTTAAACGAAAAAAGTTCACGTGGTTCATTTACTACAATAATTATCGAACATATAGATAATAAAATACTTGAAACAAATACTACGGACATAAAAAATATGCTTTCGCTATCTTTATCGACAAATGGATTAACAAAAGATGTAACTCTGACTGATATAATTAAAGATATTCTAAATTATAAAATCAGTTATATACCATTTATTGAAAATAAAAATACAATTACAGTGAAAGGATATAAAACAATATACGATGAAAATAAAATACTTACTAGTGAAGAATCACTTGCTATAAACATAATAAAAAACAATATAAAAACCTTTCAAATTATGCTAGATAAAAATGTATATAAACTAGAACAATGTTATACTATCAATAAAATTCATAATAATAATATTGAAATTAATTTCTATTGTAAATACTACGGAAATAATAAAAGTGACAAAAATAATCTTGAAAATTATTTAACAAAAATTATAACATCTTTTACTCAAAATAATAAAAACAATTACTTTAAATATCTTTTATATAAATATGAAAAAAATAATAATGATGATATAAAATATAAAGTCAATATTGATATTGATTATAAACAAAATATAGGTGGTGAAATTTTTGAATAAAGAAAAATATACTTCATTAGAAATTGGTATTTTAGTTTTTTTTCTTTTAAATAGTTTTACTTCTACAATAACTATACAGCTCTTTAAAAATACCAATACAATAAGTGTAATTTTAACAATATTACTTGCTTTTATATTAGGATTAATTTTCATAAAAATAATAGTTAAACTTTTCAGTGATAATTATTTAAAGAATTTATCTAATATAAAAATACTTAATAATATAATTAAAATCTTATTATTAATAGGTTCTTTAGGAATTAGTATCTATGTTTTATTAAATCTATCATTAATAATTAAGAATGTACTTCTTACTAATATGAGTATTCAGGTAATACAATTAACATTTTTAATATTAAGTACATTACTTGCTATAAAAGGTATAAAATCAATAACTATTGCGGCAAATATAATGTTTATAGTATATTTTATTTTCCTAATAATAAATTTTTCATTTAATCTATCGAATATTAATACTATAAATTTATTGCCAATAAATACTAATATAGAAAATATAAATTTTTTTAAAATATTTCTTCT
>CASEVQ010000014.1 GCA_949291455.1 uncultured bacterium | reverse complement strand
ATTTATTTGATAAAATAATTTTGTTATGAGGTGTTTTTATGGATAAAAAAATATATAAATATATTATATTTTTAGTTATTTTAATTGTTTTATTATTTTTATTTGTTTGGATTTCTAGGCTTTTTTCAGGAAATTCTGCTGTTAGTTATGAAAGCTTGGAGAAAAAAATAGTAGATGCTGCTAGAAAATATTCAGAAGAACATTCATCTGTTTTACCGGTTGAGCCGGGGACATCTACTGTTGTTTCATCTACTGTTTTAATTAATAATAATTATATTGATAATTTATCAGAATATGTAAATAATTCAAATGTTACTTGTAACGGTAAGGTTGAAATTTATATGACTGAAGAAGATTATTACAATTATGTTCCTACTATTAATTGTGGTAGCGAGTATAACACTATTAAACTTTCTGAACAAGTTATTTTAGATAACAATTATGGAGTTGTTTCTGGTGATGGGTTATATGAAAGGGCTAACGGTAAGTTTATAACTGATTATAATGAATTGGGACTTGAATCTGAAAATTATGAGTATGTTTTTAGAGGTGATTCTGTAAATAATTATGTAAAAATTGATGAAAATGTTTGGCGAATTGTTGCAATCAAAAATAATGGGGATATTTTATTAATATATACTGGAAGCACTCAAAAACCTAGTGCTTGGGACGATAGATATAATGAGGATGTTAAAAAAAATCAGGGAATAAATAATTATGAATATAACAATATTAAAAGTAGAGCTATGGAAAGTGTTTTAAACTTTTACGATGGAAAATTGACATTAATGAATAAGGAAGAATATAGTTTTAATACTAAATATTTAACTGTTCCTATGAATTTGTGTATTGGAAAAAGAAATACTACAGATAGTGATTTCAGCGGCAAAATTGAATGCTCTTTAGTATTAAAGAATCAGTATATTGGACTTTTGCCAGCTTATTACTATATGAGTGCAAGTTTAGATGATGGTTGTGATTCTACTACGTCTAAAAATTGTGGAAATTATAATTATTTATCTTATTTTGATGATTATTGGTGGCTTCTTACTGCAAACAATGAAAATACAAATGAGGCTTTTTATGTATCTAATAAATTTATTACAACTGCCTTGTGTTCTTCGCGAAATAGTATTAGACCTATTATAATGTTAGGTTCACGTGCAGTTTATAACAGTGGTATTGGAACAGAAGATGAACCATATACAATCAAAATTTTTTAGAATGATTTTTATTTATTATTTATTTTATATATGATATAATATTTTATATTACGGAGGTAATAATATGACGTTGCAAACTGCTGGTTGGGTAATGGATTTGATTAGAATTATTTTTGCTTCTATTGATTATCTTATTTATTCTTTAATTAAAGTAGTTTTATTTGGTATTTTTGATTTGTCAAGTTTAACAACTTCTTCTGGAATTTTAAATGGAATATATAGTAGAATATATGTAATTTTAGGAATTTTTATGGCTTTTAAATTGTCTTTTTCTTTTTTTCAATATATTGTTGATCCAGATTCAATGTCTGGTAAGAATGAAAAAGGTGTTTCCAAATTAATTTCACGTACAATTATTATGCTTCTTGTTTTAATTAGTGTTCCTAGTATTTTATTTAAAACCGATGGTGGGGAAGGTTTAATTCAAAGAGCTCAAACAGCTTTTTTACCAATGTTACCAAGAATTTTATTAGGTATTAATGAAGATAGTGGAGTATCGATTAGTAATGGAAATAATACTGATTCGATATCTGCTGCTGCTGATATAATGGCGATTTCTACTTTACAAGCTTTTTTTGCACCATCTTCTGATTTAGACTCTGCATGTGGACAAGGTACTTATGTTGATACTCCGCAAATTACTTCTTTAGATGAATTTGTGAGTAATGTCAATCTTACATGTAGTGCTGGTATAAATGTTGATCTTGTTTTGGTTCAATTGGGAGCAACTAAATTTTATAAATATTCGTATACATTTATTGTTTCTACTATTGTTGGTGTTTTGTTACTTGTTATGTTACTCGGTATAACGATTGATATTGCAAAACGTGTTTTTAAGATGATAATATTAGAAGTTATAGCTCCAATTCCTATTATGTCATTAATTGATCCTAAATCTAGTAAGGATGGAGCATTTTCTCATTGGCTTAAATCTTTAATTTCTACTTTTTTAGATATCTTTTTGAAATTAGGTATATTATATGTTGTAATAATGTTTGTTCAATTAATTGTTAATAATGGTTTGTTTGATAATTTGCCTGCTTTTTCGGATGATTTACTTCGTGCTACATATTTAAGAGTGCTATTAATATTGGGATTAATTTTCTTTGCTAAAGAAGCTCCAAGCTTTATTAGAGATTCTCTAGGAATTAAAGATAGTGGTAAAGGTCTAGGAACTGGAATGGGTGCAGCTGTTGGTGCTTTAGGTGGATTAATGGGAGGCCATGGTTTGTCAGGAATGGCTACTGGGGCAATAGCTGGAGCAACAGCCGATCCTAAAAAGGGTGCTTGGGCTTCTGGTCGTGATGCTGCAGGTAAAGCTAGAACTGGTGATAAGAATTATAGTGGCGATATTGGTAGTAGATTATTGAATGCTAGTACTAGACGTCAGAGTACTCGTGCGGCTAGAAAACTAGGAATCACTACAGGAGATAATGGTACTTTAAATCTTGCAAAACAAAATATGCTTAATTTAGCTAGTGCAGAACAAGATGCACGAATGAAGTATGAAGAAGCTATGAATAGTGGTGCAGATGCGGAGACTGTTGAAAGATATCGCAATGATTATATTGGTGCGCAAAGTGCTTCGGAAAAAGCTAAAAAACAATATGAAACAATGAATAAAGTTGCAGAATCATATGGATTAGCTTCTGAGACAAAACAAGCTGAACAAAGAAGAAAAAATAGGCATAGGGCCGTTAGAAAAGCTGCTAATATTGTTGAAAGAATCCCTGGAGTTGGTAATATAGTATCAGCAGTTGATAATGTTAAAGATATTAATCGAAATAATACAACTAGTAGGCAATTTAGACGATTCGTTAAAGGTGCTCAAAAAGATAAGATTATAACTTATGATAATTTAGAAAGTGATGCCAATAGAATAATTTCAGATAATGATCAAAATAATGAGCAATTGAAACAGAGATTATTTAATCGCCGTGAAGATGGAAAACAAGATATTGCTGAAATTAAGGATAGCATTAAGGAAAAAGCATCAAAAATATTTAACCGTAATGGAAATCCTTGATAATATTGGAGTGTGATATATAGTGAATAATTATTTAATACCAGCTAATGCTAATAGAGGAAGGCTTATTTTAGGATATTTTCGACCTGTTGATTTAGTAATTTTTCTAGTTGGGCTATCGATAACATTAGTTTTACTTCTTATTTTTCAAGATTATATGGATAATACAGTTGTTGCAGTTTTGTTATTAATGCCAGTTCTTATTTCTTTATTATTAGTTTTACCTATACCATATCAACATAATGTTTTAGTATTACTGGGTGCAATATATAATTTTTATTTCGTTAACCGACAAAGATACGTATGGAAGGGATGGTGTGCTAAATATGACGAAAACACAAATAAAAAGTAAGTATACTGAGGATTGGGTTCCTATTCAATCTATTTCTAGTGGGATGATTGTGTTAAATTCTCAAGAAAAAGTAACTGGTGTTAAAATTTCACCGAGAAATATATTTATTCTAGATTATGAAACACAACAAGCGGTACTGGCAAATTTGCGTAATATGTATAATCAAATAGATTATGAGTTTTGGTTAGTTGTTGCTGATAGACCTGTTGATATATCGGTTTATATGTCGCAACTTCAACTTTTATACAATCAAGAAAATTCTCCTGCAATTAGAAAACTTATTGCAGAAGATATTGAAAAGGGGAATTCTTTTATTAATAATAATGTTGTTGATACAGAATATTATATTTTATTTAAAGAAAAGGATATTGATAAAATTCAAAAAAGAATACGTATGCTTATAAATACTCTTGCATCTGCTGGGCTTTCGGCACAGCAAACTTCAAATGAAGATTTGCGTATTATTCTTGATAACTTTTTAAATGGTGGTAGAACAATGGATTTTGGAACGGTGGTGACTACTGAATGAGTTCTTTAAATTTTAAATCACAAATTGCACCAAAGGGATTGCAATTTTATCCAAGTGAATTTTTTATTAGTGATAAATATGCTACAATTTTGACAATTGTTTCATTTCCAAAATTTATTTCTCCTGGTTATTTGTCAAATTTGACTAGTATGCCAGGAATAAAAATAGTTATAAAGCATATTCCATTGCCTTTTTCTGTTGTTTCTAAAATGCTTAATAAGCAAATTGCAGATTTAAAAATTAAATATCAAGAAGAACGTGATAGAACCATGCAGGAAAGAATAAGAATGGATTATGAATCTTTAGAGTCATTTGTTACTATGTTGGCAGGTAGTCAAGCAAAGATTTTTGATTTTCAAATGCATGTGATGATAACAGCTGATACTAAAGAAGATTTAGAGTTAAGAAAGACAAATGTTAAAAGTTATTTAGAGGCTATGGAAATGAAGGGAATTTCTCTTAGATTTGAGCAAGAAAAAGCATTAAAATCTATAATACCAATATTTCCTAAACAGGATATTGAAGAAAGAATTGGTACTCCAATTCCATCTGTAACTATAGCAGCTATGTATCCATTTATTTTTGATAGTATTAAAGATCCTGGATATTCTGCTTTATTAGGTGTAGACTTTTCTGGTGGTGTTATTTTATTCAATCAATTTTTATATAAAATAAAGAAAGAAAATAATAGAAACAATGCAAATCTTATTTTACTAGGAACTTCTGGTAGTGGTAAGTCTACTGCGGCTAAACTTTTACTTAGAAATCATATTAGAAATGGTTGTCAAATTGTTGCAATTGATCCTGAAAATGAATTAGAAGAAATGACTAAAACTTTTGGCGGAGATACAATTGATTTAGGTAAAGGTGGAGAATATGGAATGATTAATCCATTACAAATTGTAATTGATGCAGATGAGGAAGAAATAAGGCAAGGATTAGGTTATACTGTATTAACTAGAACACTTCAATTTCTAAAAGCTTTTATGAAATATTACGATCCATCAATAGAAGAGGATGTTTTAACACTTTTTAGTGAAGTCGTTCAAGATACATATAAACGATTTGGTATTGATTTCGATAAAGATTTTTATAGTTTTACAGCAGCTGATTATCCAACATTTTCTGATGTATATGAAACTATTAAAGCTATTTTGTTGTCAATGACAGATCATACTCATGAAAGAGATATAATGGAACGTTTGGAATTAAAGATTAGGCCACTTACTAAAGATTTAAAATATTATTTTGATGGACATACTACTATAACTCATGAAAGTGATTTTATAACTTTTAATATAAAAGAACTTATGAATGCTGAGAAAAATATTAAGAATGCATTGTTTTTTAATATTTTGAAATATGCTTGGGGTCTTTGCCTTGATAAAGAAGTGGATACTGTTTTAATGGTTGACGAAGCGCATGTTTTACTTGGTGATAATAATACTTTGGGTGCTGATTTTTTGGCTCAAGTTCAACGTCGTGCCAGAAAATATAATACTGGTTCAATAATAATTACACAACAACCAAGTGATTTTGCTTCGCCAGGTGTTTTAATGCAAGGTAAAGCTATTTTTGATAATGCTTCTTATTACTTAATAATGGGGTTAAAAAAACAAGCAACTGAAGATTTAGGCCTTTTGATCGACCTTAATGATAATGAAAAAGAAAGTATAAAACAGTATTCTCAAGGAGAAGCATTATTTGTTTGTGGTAATAGGAGAATGCGAATAAATATAGTTGTTACTCCTGATGAATTGTCATCGTTTGGTAGTGGTGGTGGATTATAAAATTAGAAATTTGTTAATTTCTTTTTTTATATTAATATTTTTCAGTATTGGTGGTGTAGGTTATGAATTCTAAAAATAATAGTAAATCAATTAGTTATAAAAGATTTACTGTTTCTAATTTTTATAAAAATAAGTTTAAAAATAAAAATAGTTCAAATGATAGTGGTACTATTAATAAAATAAATGAACAAATACAAAATGGAAGAAATAAGGCTATCCAAAATATGAAAAAAGCAACAGCTAAAAAAACTATAAGAACTGGATTAAACACAGTAGCTCCTGGTGCTGGTGAAGTGGCAAACAATATGTTAAATACTGAAAAAGGTGATAAAATATTAGATAAATATTTGGATGCTGGTGGAGGTGTAAAAGGATTAAGAAAAGTTGCTAAAGAAGTTAAAAAGGAAATTAAGAAAAAAATATATATATTTTGTTTTTTTGGTTCTTTTTTGTTAATTATATCATTATTATTGTTAATAATTGTTATGTTTAAAAATGCTGATTCGCAAATTTATAGTAATGAAAATAATGGTAATGTAGATACTGAAGAATATCCTGATAATGATCTAATAAATCCAAATATTTTTAATAAATATCCTGGTATATATCAAAAAATAGAAGAGGCATCTGCTAAAGTTAGTAATAAATATAAAGTTGATATTGATAAATATCTAATATTAGCAACGTTAATTGCACCTATCGAAAACGGAAATATTGTTCCAATACGTGATAATTCTTGCGGGGAGGATGAGTGTTATTATTTAAATAATAAGTCTTATACATGGGATGAATTTTTGACTTTATGGGGTGATCAGGCAGAATATCTTGCTAAATCTCAAATATTAACATACGTTAATCCTAGTTCTTATGTAAAAATTGATTGTGGAAAAGACGAAACTATGGAACAATATGCAAAAAATGATTTGGAAGTAAATGAATTCAATTTTTGGGCAATTTTTAATCCGGTTAATTGGTTTAAAGGATTTAGAAATATTGCAGAAGCTGAATTAAATGCTAAGTGTATTGATGATGTTCCAATAGGTTCTTCTTCTATTCCAACTGTATATGTTTTGTCGAAAGAAAGAGGAATATATTACAATAGTATAAATGCTAATCATGAAAGAACTTATGTTAAAGATTCTAATACCGGTGGTGTTTATTTTTGGAATTTGGTAAATAATGGTGGATTTATTCATGTATACATGAAAGATTATTTGAGCATAGATCCTAATATTACTGACGATCAAAATTACGAGTTGAATCTTCCTACTATACTAGATACAGCAAATTATATTTATGATTATTATGAATCAATTAGAAAAGATTGCGAAGGATTTGGTCTTATTGAAAGTACAATTGAAAATATTAAAGTAAGAGATCCAGATACCGGATCTGTTCAAGAAGTAAATTTTGAAGATCAATATTTAGGTGGTGTTTTGCTTGCAGAATATAGTAGTGGTAATTTAGAATCACTTAAGGCTTTTGCAATTTTGGCAAGAAGCTATGCTATATCGGTTGTTGGAAAAGATGGAAGTGGTACTATAGAAAATAGTTCAAACAATCAAAATTATAATCCTAGTTATTCCCCAGAAAAGCACCCTAAAATAGCTGAAGCAGTAGAAGCTACTAAAGGATTAGTTGTTACAAGATATGGTCTTACTTCTGTATTGATGACAGAATATGATGCATTTTGTCCAACGTCAAATACTTTAAGAAATGGTTTTTATTATCTCCCTGATGGTCAAAATAATTTACCAATTAATCCTAGTGCTTATGAAGAAAAATCAGGTAAAAGTTTTGCTATTTCTGAAAGATATTTGGAATGTCCTTGTTTTCAAAATAGTAATAGTAGACCGTCAAATACCTTATTTAATGGTGAAAGAGTTCGATTTACTAATTCTTCTACAATAGCTCCTACTTCAGCTGCTGGAAGTCCTTATCAATCAACATTAGCTTCATGCTGGACTTATAAAGGATATACAAGAACTAATTGGTTAGGTCAAATAGAGTACGGTTGGACTTATAAACCTAGTGGTGGACATGGTAGAGGTGCAAGTCAATATGGTCTTAAATATTTTGAGGTTTTTGGTTATGATTGG
Organism: uncultured bacterium; assembly: GCA_949291455.1. Classification (GTDB taxonomy): domain Bacteria; phylum Bacillota_I; class Bacilli_A; order RF39; family UBA660; genus RUG13868. Next base: position 10,664 of record CASEVQ010000014.1, on the reverse strand, counting down.
GAGTCTTTGATAAAGCTTTTCTATGGTGATATTAGTATAAGAAGACTTTCTTCAACATTGGAAGAAGGTGAATGTCAAAATGCTTCTTTTGTAGAAGGCGGAAATTCTTATTCAATTGATTCTTGTGGTGTTACTTTTGAAATTACTGATTCTAATTATACTAAAAATATAAGTGGTAATCCCTTGAATGAACCTCTTACTGATGCTTTAGAGAGAAATGGTTATAGTGTTAGTTGCTTAAATGGTTGTATTAGTCAAAGAGTTAATGCTGTAGGTAGTGGTACAAGAGAAGGTGTTGTTGAGGCTGCTATTGGACTTCTAGAATGTACAATAGAAATGACAGGTGGTTTTACGTATCCATATGACCATCGTGGTGGATGGATTGGTTCTGATTATAATTCTGATATTACTAATAAATTAGGTGTTAATAGTCGATGGGGAGAATATCATGAAAGTGCTACTGGTTGTCAAGGAAGTAAATGTAGATTAGGTCTTAATTGTGCAAATTTTGTTAGATGGTCTATGTGTAATGGGGGAATGAATCTTTGTGATAAAGGATCTACTTATGCTACTGGTATGGCAGGTGTTAATAATCGTAAAGATCAGGAATATTTTCCAGGTGCAATTCGCGTATTTATTACTGGAAATAGTTTTTACACAGAACCAAATTTGACTATCGGAGAACTTAGTGATAGTTATAGAAATGAATTTGCAAATTTATATAGTGATTCTACTAAACTTTCATCATTGAGTGTAGATAGAATATTATCGATTGTAAAGCCTGGCGATGTTTTATACTCAGATGTTAATGGAGGGTCTAATCATGTTATGGTAATTGTTGGCATTGAAGATTCTGCTATTTGGATTGCTGAAAATGGTAGAAAAACACGTGTTATTACTTATGACGAATTAAAATCGGGAAGTCATAAGTATGTTGTACTTCTTTTGGATGATTTTTATTCTAATGAAGAAAATAAAAATACATTGACTTGGTAAAAGGAGGTAATATTAATTGAAGAAAAAATTTTTATTACTTTGTTTATTATTTGTTTTTACAGGTTGTACAGCTCAATATAAATTAGAAATATCTGATGGTACTATTAAAGAAGAATTATTTATTTTTGAAAATGAAAAGTCGTTAGTAAATGTACCAGATGATTTAGGCATGACATTTAAAGATTATGCTTTTGAATATGGAACTTCTAATAATATATATACTGATTATTTCAATATGTATGGCGATGAAGAAAATTCATGTAATGTCGGTGCACAAAATAATTGTAATGTATACGATACTATTTATTTTGATGAAGAAGAATATAATGGATTTAAATTATCCACTTCTTTTAATTATGATAATTATGTTAATTCTACTGTTGCAAATAATTTGATACCAAATTTCTCTTTTAATTATGATGGTCGATATTTAACTATTTCTGGTGGTAGTGATTTTGATATCTTTGATGGTTATAAAAATTTAAATGAAGTTAAAATTATTATTGATAGTGCTTTTTATACGACAGCAACTAATGCTAAATATAAAGGTAATGGAGTATATGAATGGATAATTACAAAAGAAAATAATAATTTGGGGAATATGTATATTATTTTCGATACAACTTCTACTAAACGTTTAGCAAATAAAAATTCTCAAAATGCTTCAATTATTATGTGTGCAATAGTTGGTATTGTTATTTTAATACTAAGTATTTATTTGTTTTATAAAAAAAAGAAAAATGATTTAATTTAATCTTTTGGATTTTATAATTCTGGAATTATAATTTAAAAATATTCTAGAATTTTTTAATTATATTATGTTGTTTATATTTAATTTAATTTTTATAATAATAAAATATGGGGTATCTATTATTGATTTTTATGTGGTTTTTATGTTATTATTTATGTTGAATTAAGGATGTGATTTGCAGATGAAATTTAGAATTGTTGCTACATCAAAAGATATCTTGATTTTTATCGTTTTTGCAATATTTTTATTATATATAGTAGCATTAGGAGTAATTAATTTACCTCAGTTAGCTAGCGATGGTACTTTTTATGGACTTAATCCTTTTTTGGCTTTTTCGGAAGAATACATTATTTTTACTTTAGTTTTCTATTTATTAGCATTAGGTGGTTTGTTTTTTAGTGTTAGTTCATACTTTTTCGAATGGGAAAAAGGATTCGGTTTAGGTTTTAATTCTAAAAATTCAAATGGTTATAGTAATTGGGCATCTGCTAAGGATTTAAAAAATGATAGTAATATTAAAAGGGTATTAGCGTCTAGTCCTAATTCTGATTATGCTGGAATTCCTTTGATTAGTAATGGTCGTGAGTTATGGGTTGATAATGGTGAATACCATAATCTTGTTATTGGTGCTACTGGTAGTGGTAAAACTGTAAATACGATTTTACCTACTGTAAAAATTTTAGCTAAAAAAGGTGAATCAATTATATGTACTGATCCTAAAGGTGAAATATATGAAAAAACAGGTGATTTACTTAATAAACGTGGTTATAATATTATTCTTTTAAATTTTCGTAATCCGCAAAATGGTAATGCTTGGAACCCTTTATCTATGCCATATAATCTTTATAAAAACGGTAATCAAGATAAAGCAATTGAGCTATTGGATGATTTAGCGTTGAATATTTTATATGAAGAAAATTCATCAAATTCTGATCCTTTTTGGGAAAAAACAGCTGCTGATTATTTTTCAGGTATAGCTTTAGCAATGTTTGAAGATACTGAAGAAGACAAGATTAATATTAATAGTATTAATATGACTGCTACTGTTGGTGAAGATAAGTTTGGCGGTTCTACTTACATAAAAGAATATTTTAATTATAAAGATCCAAGTAGTGCAGCTTACGTAAATGCTAGTGGTACTGTTATGGCGCCTAGTGAAACTAAGGGTGGTATAATTTCTGTATTTAAGCAAAAAGTAAAGCTTTTTGCTTCTCGTGAGAACTTGTCTGAAATGCTTAGTTACAGTGATTTTAATTTGGCAGATATTGGTAAAAAACCTACTGCTGTATTTATAATTATACAAGATGAAAAGAAAACATATCATTCTTTAGCAACTATTTTTATAAAACAAGTTTATGAAACTTTGATTGATGTTGCACAAGAAAATGGCGGTAAATTGCCAGTTAGAACTAATTTTCTTCTTGACGAGTTTGCTAATATGCCACCTCTTAAGGATGTAACTACTATGATAACTGCAGCGCGTTCTAGACAAATTAGATTTACAATGATAATCCAAAATTTTGCTCAATTAAATAAAATTTATGGAAAAGATGACGCAGAAACTATTAAAGGTAACTGTGGTAATATAATTTATCTTATTTCAACTGAATTAGCTGCTTTGGAAGAAATTAGTAAGCTTTGTGGTGAAAAAAAATCAAAAAAAGATGATAAAACTGCTTCAACTCCGCTTGTTACTATTAGTGATTTACAAAGAATGAAACAGTTTGATCAGATAATACGTCGATTACGTAAAAATCCTTTTAAAACATCATTTGTTCCGGATTTTAAAATAGATTGGGGAAGTTGTGTTTCTGGAAAAATTGGTTATCCTGTTAGGGAAAAACGACCAATTAAAATTTTTGATATAAGAGACTTTGTTAAAGAGAAAAAAAATCAAAAGATTAAAGAAATGATGTCTAATATGTCTAGTGATAGTAATAATGGGAATCCGTTATTAAATTCTAATGGATTTAACATTAATAGCAATGAAATAATGAGAAATGTACAACAAATATTTGAAAAACAAAACCAAAGAGATATGAATAGAAGTAACTCTTCTAATTCAAAATTTGATTTTGGTAAGAATTTGTTGAATGATAATTTTAGTGTGTCTAATTCAAAAACAAATGATGAGAGATTAAAAAATGATAGATTAAGTAGTAATAAAGTAAAAGATGATGTAATTGAAACATTAGATGATGATAAAGAAAATTTGCTTAGTAATAAAAAAAGAGCACAGGAGTCTTGGAGTTTGGATATTGAAAGAAAAATTAATGAAAAGTTGAATAACAATTTACTATATAATGATAATAATATTTCTTTTGATAAAAAAACTTCAACTAAAATTACTGATGATAGTTTAAAAATAGAAAAAAATAATTTACATAATTCTGTGGATAACGTCTCTAAAAATGATAGCAAATTAGATTATAATTTAGAAAAAGATAAATATTTGGTTGAGACTGATAAAAAAATTTCTGAAAAATATAAACCTAATGTTAATATTAATATAACGTTAGATGAAATTAAAGATGATGATAAATTCTTTGATGATTTCTTTGATGATTAATAGTAAGGTGATGTAAAGTGACGTATAAAATTTTATTACTTTGTCTTTTGATTTTTTGTTTTCCAAAGTTTGTTTATGCCGCTGAAAATGAAAAAATATTTGTTACTTTAAGCAAGTGTGTTGATGGAAATTCTGCTAGATTTATCCTTGAAAATAATGAAATTAAAGTTCGTTTTTTAGGTATAGAGTCAAATTCAGTTATTATTTCAAATCCTGATGATGAAACAAACGGTAAATTGGTTGAGGATTATGTATGCAGTATTTTAACTAATGCTTCAGACATTGCAATTGAATATGATCCCAATAGTGAAAAAAAAGATAAATTCGATAGAGATTTAGTATGGGTTTGGGTTGATGGAATTCTATTGCAAGAAAATTTAGTAAAATTAGGTTATTCTAAAATTGCTTATTTGTATGATGATTATAAATATAACGATTTATTAGTTAATGCTGAAAATTATGCAATTGATAATAAATTAGGAATATGGCATAATGAAATTTGTGTTGATACTAATGTTGAAACTGAACTTTCAGAAAAAAAAGAAACATTTTTTTCAAGAATTCTTAATTTTGTAAATAAGATATTAGAAAAAATAATAAATTTTATTGATGATTTTATAGACAAATTGTTTATTTCAAGGATGTGAATTTATGAATAAAAAAAAGTGTTATGATATTTTAAAAGTTAATCAAAATGCTAGTATTGATGAAATTAGGACTAGCTATGATTTACTATATGTAAAATATAAAGAAAAGAATTTAAATAATAAATTGATTGAATTAACATATGCTTATAATTATTTAATGTTAAATTATGGAAAAGTGTCTAATAGTAGTTATGAAAATATTGATAATAATTTAATAGTTCAAAATAAAATAAAATCTTTTATAATTTTATTTTTAGTGTTAGTAATTATATTTGTTGGTTCTTATGTAGGTTCCGAATTATCATTTTATAAGAAAAATTGTGATGTTAGTGAAGATACTCATGATTTATTTTTATCAATATCCATTGATGAATATGAAGATTTATTAAATGGCGAAAATTTATCAATTATATATATTGGAAGAGATGATTGTGAATATTCTAATGCTGAAGATATTGTTTTTGAAGAGATTTTATTAGATTATGATATAGATGTAAATTATTTAGATTTAAACAGTTTATCTGATAATGATTTCGAATTCTTATATTCTAGTTATTCTGCTTTTGTTAATGATGGTATTGCTACTCCAACTATTATGTTTGTGCAAAATGGTCAAGTAAAAGTATTTAAAAAAGGTTATACTTCAAAAGATGATTTGTTGTTATTACTCAAAGAAAATAATTTTGTAACAGAGTAGGTGATTTTGTGAAAGTATATGATAAAGTAAAAAAGTTTAAAAAAAAATATCCTTTAACAGTTGCATGGCGTTTAAAAAAAAATTCTGAGGTTGTAGAGAAGCATTTAAATAATGATGAAGTATTACATTATGTTTTTACTGGGCAAAAAAGTCCTAAATTTTACGACTTTTTTTCTACTTGTGTAGTTGCTATAACAAATAAAAGAATTATTATAGGCCGAAAAAGAGTAATTTTTGGCTATGCCTTAGATGTTATTATGCCTTATATGTTTAATGATTTAAATGTTAGAACTAGGATAATTTGGGGAAGAGTTTGTATAGATACTGTTCGTGAAAAAGTTTTTGTTTCCAATGTTGATAAAGAAGCAATGCCTGAAATTGAGACAAATGTAAGTAAATATATGTTTAAATTGAAAAAACAATATCCGCAAAAAGCTGAGACCGAAAAGTAGCACTTTTTTTGCTTTTTGTTAATGTTTGCAATAATATATTTTTTTTGTTAAAATTTTATTGGTGATATTGTGAATTTAAAGCATAATTTTTTAATAGTATCTAATGATAAAGTGGTTATAGATTTAAAAATCAATGATATCTTATCTAAGATAAAAATAAATGACATACAGTTGATTAAATATGATTTGGAATTGTCTTCGTTGTATGATGTGATTGAGGAACTTGACACATGTAATTTTTTATCTTCTTGTAAAGTTGTAGTTTGTTATAATTGTATTTTTTTAGAAGGTGAAGTTAATAAAGAAGTTGAATATTTATCTAAATATTTGAATAATTCTAGTGACAATTATTTAATATTAGTTGCATCAAAATTAAGTGTAAAAAAAGCAATTAAAAAATTTTTAGAAAATTTAGAGGTTATTGATTCAAATTTGTCTTCTGAAGTTTTAATAAAAAGTAGATTAAAAGATTTTTACATGGATAATAAAACAATTAAATATTTTGCGGAATATTGTTTATATAACAATGAAAAGATAATTAATGAATTAGATAAACTTATGATATATAAATATGATGATAATGATAAAAATATAAGTATTAATGATATAAATAAAATTGTATCAAAAGATTATGACGAAAATATTTTTGATTTAGTTAATGCTATTGCTAAAAGAGATAAAATAAAAGTTTTTGATGTATATTATAGAATTGTTAAAAATGATAAAGATATTTTGGCATTATTAGGAAGTATTTCTAGTCAAATAAGAATATTGTATTGTGTGAAATTATTAAAGGATGACAAATTTAATGTTAATGAGATATCTGAAATGCTTAATATTAAATTTAGAGCTGCTGCAATTGCTTTAGAAAATTGTGGTAATTTTTCTTATAAGAAACTTATTATTCTTTTGAATAATTTATCTGAACTTGACTATGTATTAAAAAGTAATGATGTTTCTAGTAGCTTAGCTTTTGAAATGTTTTTGTTAAATATATGAGGAGGTTTTTATGCTAAAGAAAGTTATTTCAATTTCTTTTTTAATTTTAATTTTTATTTTAGGTTTTCAGCTATTTATAAATTATTTGAAAACAGAACATGAAATTAATTATATGATTGAAAATAATTATGGTCTTTTTTATATAAATGAATCATATGAGAAAATAAATGAAAAAGATTATTATTTTTTTGATATTAATTTTAATGATGTAAATTATTTATTTCAAAGTGATAATTATTTTAATAAACAAAAAGAAGTTATTAAAGATATTGAAGTTTTCAATAGTGATAATATTTCATGTATTGCTTTAGTATATATTGATGATGAAAAATCAAGTAGTCCTTTGTGTTCCCAAGATGGTGTTCTTTCATCTTATTATAAATTTAAAGATATTGATGGCTTTGGTGACTTTTTAAAGAGTATTCCTAATTTTTGGTCAAATATTTCTTTTGATGATGAAAAAAATGAGATATCAGATGTGTATATAAATAGCGGATATATTTATGATGATGAAGTGTTTTTAATATATAATTATAAAAATATTATAAAATTTGATAAGGATTTTGAAGAATTGCTGCCGTTTTCTGTATATGATAATTATAAAAATACTATTGGCATATTAGTTGATAAATATTATTTGATACCAAAGATGAATTCTAATCCAGAGTATAATGTTTATTTAATTTTTGATGTTGAAAATGGTGTTATTAAAGATATTGAATTTTCTAATCCAATTTCAAAGCAATTATATGTTAATGGTGTATACGATAATAAATTATATCTATTTGATAAAAGTAATCTAGTACAATATTCTATTAATCCCTCTAATGGTGAATATTTAATTGTTGGTGACAAAAACTCCAAAGGTATTAATTATCAAAATGGTGTTCTTAGTGAAATTAGTGTGTATGATTTAAGTGATAATGTTATTAAGTTCTCAGATGATATTTCTCAATATTCTAGTATTGATTATGATTTAATATTTAGTTTTGAGAGTTATGCAATTTATCAAAAAAATGGAAAATTTTATAAAGTTTATAAAGATTATTTATCTAGTCCTATTTATTTGTTTGAAAACAGTAATGCTAAAGAAGTAAAAGTAAAAAGCAATAGAATTTATTTTATAGAAGATAATTGTTTATATAGATATGATGATTATGGTTTATTTAATTTAATAAAAAGAGAAGAGTTTAAATATAATTATGAGAATATTTATGATGTATACATAAAATAATAGTAAAATTTTGCTTTAACAATTATATAAAATGATGTATACTACTATTATAGGGTGATTATATGATATTAAGAAAGCCATATGCGTTTTTAATCAAGCATTTTAGAATTATTCATTTTATTTTGCTTTTTACTATAATTTATGTTTTAGCTAAAACAATAGGAATTTTAAATTTTTTTAATGATTATATTTCTAATAATCAAGTTATTTCTACTTATGAGGATGTTTCTGGAAAATATGTTAGTACATTTTTATTACTAATTGTTTCTTGTGTTATTGTTATAAGTGCCATAATTTTATATCTTATGAGACATAAAAAAAAGCCTATTTTATTATATAGTTGTATTGTAATTAATTATTTTATCTTATTATTTTTATTATTATATTCTTCATCGTTTATATATAACTTAATTTTTGATACACCTGATTTACGATTTACAAAGATTATTAGAGATTTATATTGGTTTGAATTATTTTTGCAGATACCAATTTTATTAGTGTTATTAATTAGATCTGTCGGCTTTGATATCAAAAAATTTGACTTTAGAAAAGATCTTATGGATTTAGATATATCTGTTGATGATAATGAAGAATTTGAGTTTCAGATAAATTTGGATACTGAAGATATCCGTGCAAAATTAAGAAAGAAAATTCGATATTTTAATTATTATTATAAAGAAAATAAAATAGTCGTTTTTTCTATTTTACTTTGCTTCTTTCTGTTTTTATCAATTTTTGTAACAAAGAAAATTTTGTCTTTGGATAAAATATATAACGAACTGGAAACTTTTAAAACGCAATATTTTGATATCACTGTTTTGGAAAGCTATAAAACTTTTGATGATTATAAAGGTGATATTATTAATAATAATAAATTTTATGTTATTTTAAAATTACGTTATAAGAATAAATCATATGATGATTTACAAATAAATTTGAACAATTCAAGATTAAATTATACTGATTACAATAGTGTTCCTCCAACAACTTTGGTGTATAGTAAATTTCCAGAATTTGGAATTCCTTATTATAGTCAAATTATAAAGTCTGGTGAAACTAGAGATTTTGTTTTAGTGTATGAAATAGATAAAGCATATTATGATAATGATTTAGAACTTAAATATCTTTATGATATAAAAAGCGAAAATAATCAATCAGCTTATAAATACAGAATTGTTGATCTTGAACCAAAAGAATTTAGTGATAATAAAGAAGTTATAAGTGAATGTGGGTTAGGGGAAGAGTTAGTATTCCATAATAGTCTATTAGGAAGTACTAAAATAATAATAAATAATATGGACTTAAGTGACAAATATACTTATAACGTTGTAAGGTGTAAAAATAATATTTGTAATAAATCAATAAAGTTTTTAACTCCTTCAACTAATAATACTTATGAGCTAACATTGATGAGATTAGATTATAACATTGTTTATGATAGTATATTATTAAATAATTTTTCTATTTCAGATTTTATTGCAAAATTTGGAAGTATTAGATTTGTAATAAATGGAAAAGAATATGAAAGCAAAATAAATCTTAATGACGTAACTCCATATGAAACAAATTCTTTTGCTTTTTTGGAAGTTAGAGAAAGACTTAATCAAGCAGAAGAGATTTATTTGGACTTTACGATTAGAGATAAAGTATATACTTATGTTATAAAAGAAAATAGTGGAGAATAATTAATTCTTCCGTTAAATCAATATAAAGTACACAATTAAGTGCAATAGATAGGAAAAATTAGCATATTAATTATAAAAATATTAAAAATATTAAAAAAACATGTTATATTATTAATTGTCAAAGGAATTTTATTCCACGACAAAAAGTGCAGATATATGTGAATTTTTAAAACTAAATGCACAATATCTACATTGATTTTTTTTATAAGGTGCTGGCAATTTATTTGTCAAAATGGATATTTATAATTGGTAGTTATAAATATCTTTTTATTTTTTTAATTTGTTAATTGTATTTAATTTATAAATTGTAGTCAAGGTTAAAATAAATTGCTCAGCAGACCTTGACATACAATTTAAAAATAAATGTATTATTAATAATAAAAAAATAAAATGAAAATTAATGTTTTAGTAATGAATAGTTTAATACAACTTCATCTGGCTTTATATAGTAACAATTAAGTAATTTAATAATTGATTCATCACATAAGAATTGTTGAGTTATAATACATATGTTACAAATTAAAAATAAAAAAAAATACCAATCTGGTATAATTAAGTTGTGAACAAAAAATTATACAGAAAGAGTGGTATCTATGACAATTATAACAGAAGAAATGAGATTTAGAAAGAGATT